>JAZRME010000231.1:0-2701 GCA_045647325.1 Acutalibacteraceae bacterium
CTCTTTGAGAAGACCCTTCATAAGGCAGATGCGCTCACTGATAAGGGGGTCGCCCTGCTCGTCGCTCTTAAGAGTAACTTCTGTGTAGGGAGGGTTAAATTCAATACCTTCTTCAAGGTCAAAACGACGGCACATGCTACCTGCTGTCTGATAACGAAGAACAAACTCAAGTCTGGGCACTGTGAGGTTGCGAACCTTCATAAGCCCCTGGCTGATGTCACCACCGAGATAATGAGTGGGGATACCGTTCTTTTCCATAAGCTCAAAGAAATAGGTTGAAACTTCAAGACCAACCTTACCTTTACCCTCTACGCTGCCGCCTACAGAGTTTGAGCCCGGGTCAAATACGCCGTTTTCACCTGTTGCTGAATCTTTAAAGAAAAGATGAACAATGCCTGTTTCTTCATCAAGAAGAACGTTTTTGGTTTTTCCTTCATATAACTGCTTCATAAAAGGAGCTCCTTTCAATATCGCCGTCTGCCAAAAGGTATGCCGTCACGATAAAATTATTATCGGGCATTCACAGCCCATGGGGGTATTATATCATAAAAACATTTTACTTATCAACAAAAAATTTCTTATTTTTTAAATTTTTATTCCACTTATAATAATTCGCTCTATATTCCTCTTTCTTTTGTTATGTATTCACAAAAAACGGCATTGAGAATCGTATGTATGAACAAAGTTTTTGTTTGAATTGAAAACGGCAGTCAGATTTGTTATAATTTATATATGTTAATCTCGTTGAAAGGGTGTAATTGATGAAAAAAAAAATCTCGGTGTTTCTTTTCAGCATAATCAAATTTGTCACAGCTATTTTTCCGTTTAAAAACACTATTCTTTTTGAGAGCAACCCTGACTTTGCTGACAATGCCCTCGCTGTTTATAACGAAATGTTAAAGCGCAAAATCAATAAAAAATATAAAATCATCTGGTTGCTTAACAACCCCGGTCAATATGAAGATCTTCCCCCAAATGTAAGTGTAATAAACAGAACAGGTTCATTATATGACAAGCTTGTTTTTTATTATACTCTCGCCCGGTCAAAGTTTATTGTTGACTCAAATGTATATGTCAAAAAGGTTCACAAAAAGCAGATACGTGTTCACTTAAAACATGGGTTGCCGATAAAAGACTCTTCCTTCTATACACAAAACACCGGAGCGATTGACACCCTTTGCGTTCCGTCTGATTATTGGATCAACATCTGCTCAAAAGAGCATAATATTGCTACTGAATTTATAAAGCCCCTTGGTTTTCCGAGAAATGACAATCTTGTTGCTAAACCTCACAAATTCAAAACAATTATGTGGATGCCCACTTATCGCAAAAACTCCTTCGATAAAGATATTAACAACAGCTTCGATTTTAACGCCATTATGCCTCTCGGTCTGCCGTTTGTTTCAGGGATTGAAACTTTGCAAGAGATCAACGAGCTTTTTAAAAAGAACGATGCGTATCTTCTCATCAGACTTCACCCTGCGCAGGACACTTCAGGAATCACCCTTTCGGATATGTCAAATATAAAAATCTGTAACGACAGTTTTATAAAAAGCAACAATACAACTTTATATGAAATTCTCAATTACACCGACAGCTTGATTTCTGACTACTCATCAATCTACTATGATTATCTTCATTTAAACAAGCCGATTGCTCTTGCCACATACGATTTTGATCACTATAAAAAACATAACGGAATCATAGCAGAAAACTATGAAGATTTCAAAAATTCATTCCCTTCTGTTTTTGTTGAAAGTTATGAAGATTTAATCGGATTTTTCAATGATATTTTCAGCGAAAATCCGGACGCTTATAAATGCACTGAAGCTAAAGAAAAATATATCGGTGATTGTGGTAATCAGTCAGCTAAAAAAATTGTTGATTTTATGATAACAAACTATAATTTATAAAGGTTGTGAATTTATGAACATCGCTTTGATTTTAAGTGGCGGAGTAGGAAAAAGATTCGCCGCAAACCTGCCCAAGCAATATAATCTGATTAACGGTAAGCCCGTTATTGATTATGTTATTGAGGCCTGTAAGGGCTCAGAGCTGACAGATAAAATAATTGTTGTCTGCGACCCGAGCTGCAAACATTTCAGCAAATACCTTGAAAGCGGAGAAATTGAAACCGTAAATAACGGCAAAGAAAGATATGATTCACTTAACAACGGTGTTGAATATATCAAAGCCAATTATGATTGCAAAAACATCTGTATTCTCGACGCAGCAGCTCCCCTTGTTTATCCCGGTTTGTTGGATGAATATTTCACTAAGCTTGATGAATACGAATGCGCCATCACCTGCCGTAAAATCACAGGTGAAATCGGTAACTATCACAACGACATTTTTGTCAGAGATGATTATTATCTTATGCAGTCACCTGAAGCATTTCACTTTGAGTTGATTACAAAGCATTTTCGCCCTGATTTTTATTCATCAGAGCTTGTTTACCAGATGCCTAAAGAAACCACCAGATATCTCAATTTTAACTTTAACCACCATATAAAAATCACCTACGACACAGACCTTGTCTGCGCTGAAGCTTTATTGAATTATTTTGGCAACAAATAATATACCAAGAAATGTAACAGGTGAGCGGAAGAATATTAATGATATTTACTACCAAATCTTTAATATATACATGTATAACAGGAGCTGTAGGTCTAATTTTTTATTATATAATAGGAACAGCCTT
>JAZRME010000232.1:0-4640 GCA_045647325.1 Acutalibacteraceae bacterium
GCCATAACCTGAGCCTGCATCTGCCACTCAAGAGGATTCTCGGTCTGTTGAGTAACTTTATATGATAAAACTGAAATCTCCTGCATAAATATTCTCCTTAAAATTTATATACAGATTATAACATAAAATCTTTCGTTTAACAATAAAAAACAGTATAAATTCACAAAAAAGTATTGTATTTATCGTTTTAAAATGGTAAAATTATTAAGGTTGTAAACCAATTCCCGTATTGGAGGTATTTCAGATGAGTTTTCCTGTTGCTGTTCAGTTATATTCAGTAAGAGATAATATGGCTGAAGATTTTGAAGGAACAATTAAAAAAGTTAAAGAAATGGGTTATGACGGTGTCGAATTTGCAGGTCTTTATGACAACGCACCCGAAAAAGTCAAGGCTATCTGTGAAGAAAACGGCCTTGTTCCGATTTCTGCCCATGTCAGCTATGAAGATCTTATTGCTGACCCCGAAAAGGTTATCGGTGATTATGCTATAATAGGTGTTAAATATATAGCTATCCCCTACGCTGTGCCCGAGCGTCGCCCCGGTGCAGAGCTTTTTGACGAAACAGTTGAGGGCATCCGTAAATTTGCCGGTATTGCAAAAAAATACGGCATCACAATGCTTTATCACAACCACGATTTTGAATTTGAAAAGGTTGACGGCATTTACGGTCTTGACCTTCTTTATAAAACTCTTTCTGCAGATGAGCTTCAGACAGAGCTTGACACTTGTTGGGTAAATGTCGGCGGTGAAACTCCCGCTGAATACATTGTTAAATACACCGACAGAGCTCCCGTTGTTCATCTCAAAGACTTTGTTATGAGCGGAAAAGAGAAGCCCGAAAAATTATATGCTCTTATCGGCATTGATGACGGAGCTCAGAGCGATGAGGACGAAGGTGAAGATTTCGCATTCAGACCTGTCGGCTACGGTGTTCAGGACTTCCCTGCTATTTTTGAAGCTTGTAAAAAAGCCGGTACAAATTGGGTAGTTGTTGAGCAAGACAGCCCATCAATGAACAAGACTCCCCTTGAAAGCATTAAAATGAGTATTGATTATATTAAAACAATAAACAACTAATCGGAGGAATTTAAAATGTCAGATGCAGTTCTTAACCAGTTCACTCAGACTGTTGAAGAAGAAAAGAAAGTAAGCGGTAAAAAGTTTAAAATCGGCATTATCGGCACAGGCTGGATTGCTGAAGCACATATCGAAAGCTATCTTCAGATGGAAGATTGTGAAATCGTTGCAGCAGCCGACCTTATCCCCGGAAGAGCTGAAAAATTTATGGAAAGATATGGCGTTACAGGTGTCAATTTTTACCCCAGCCACAAAGAGATGCTTGATAACGAAGAGCTTGACGCAGTAAGCGTTTGTACATACAACAAGACTCACGCTGAATGCACAATCTACGCTCTGAACAAGGGTGTTCATGTACTTCTTGAAAAGCCGATGTGCGTTACCACAGAAGAAGCCGTTGAAATTATGAAAGCTGAAAAAGCAAGTGGCAAAATTCTTTCTATCGGTTTCCAGCCCCGTGGCGACGAAAATATGAAGATGATCAAAAAGATCGTTCAGTCAGGCGAACTTGGTGATATCTATTATATCCAGACCGGTGGCGGACGCAGACGCGGTATCCCCAACAGCACATTTATTGAAGAAAAAACTGCAGGTATCGGCGCTATGGGTGATATCGGTTGTTACTCTCTTGATATGGTTCTTAACGCTGTCGGCTATCCGAAGCCCCTTACAGTAAGCGGTTATACTTCAGCATTCTTCGGACCCAATCCTATGTATAACAACCCTGCTGACGCAGCAAGATTTAATGTTGAAGACTTTGCAGCAGCATTTGTTCGTCTTGAAGGCGGAATCATCCTTGACTTCCGTATCGCTTGGGCTATGCACCCCGACACCCCCGGTGACACAATCATCTTTGGTACAAAAGGTGCTCTTCGTATTCCCTCAACTGAATGTTGGAACGGCTCAACAGGCGGCCCCATGACAATTTATCATGATGTTGCCGGTGAAAGAGTTGAAACAATCATCCCTGAAATCGAAGCTCCTAAAAACGACAAGGGTCTCTTCTACAAGAAGGTTCGTTCATTCCTTGATGCAATTGCTGAAGGTGGCGAAGCTCCTGTTCCCTCAAAAGAAATTCTTTATAATCAGGCAATCATCGATCACATTGTTAAGTCATCAAAGCTTGGCAAAGAAATCGAAGTTGTTATTCCTGAAATCTGATAATATTACAAAAATCGGAGAGTGTGTTACACTCTCCGATTTTTTATTAATCTTCTTCATTTGCTAACTCTTCAAGAAGTTTCATTTCCTCCATTTCAGCCTGATTTGGCTTTGGTGGGGGGAATTTCTTTTTCATTTTTTTGCAATAAGCAAGTGTACCTAAAAGACAGATTGTCTGAACAATTATCCATCTTATATAATCGGCATAGTTGACAAACTCTGTTCCGCCCAGACCAACAATAACAATATTGTAAGTAAAGAAGTTAAACAGGAATGAAGTCAACACACAAGGCCATACTGTTCCGCAGACGAGGCGTAAATAGCCCTGACGGAAAGCAAATAAAAACTGCGCTACAAAAAACAGTAAAAACAATACAACTGTTTTGCCTTTATCTTCGCTGAGCATAAGGGATCTTACAGGTCCGACAAAGAAAAACAATGTGTAAAACAAGGCTTGTACTGCGTTGCAGACATAAAAGCCTGTCTTTTTTCTGAGAACACCGAAGCAGAAGCCTCTGAAATAAATCTCAAGAAACAAAGCTCTGAAAGCGCAGATCAAAGCGCCCATCAAAGTCCAGGTTACAAGAATTGTTGTATCAACCTTAGATAAAATCAGATCAACATGCTGATTAAAGCATATTAAATCAAAATACGGCTCCTCAGTTTCACCGAGAGAGCAGATAATATACTCAGGAACAATAACAATTGCCAATGAACCCAGCCAGATGAGAGCAGGAAGAATAACCTCCCAAAAAGAGTTGTTGATAACACCCTGAATACCAAAGTCGCTGAGTGACCAACAATGCTTACGATTAAAGACAAGTATGAGCAAAATACCTGCCGCATAAGAAATGAAAGAAAGTGTTGAACGACCAAAATCGCCCAAAAAGTATTCATATACTCTTATAAACATAAGAGCAACGAAGATACTGACCATATTTCGCATCTCCGTGCGTTGTTGCTCTTCCATAAAATCCCCTTTCTGCACAATGCGGCAGCCTGAATAATCAAGGCTGCCGCTTGCAATTTAGAAATTAAAGGTTAAACCAGCCGTCGTTACCGCTTGAAGAATCAAATCCGAAGAAAGAGTCTCCGTTGCCGGTGAAGTCATGTTCGAGGTCACCATCGCTGTCTGAAGAACCGCTTAAGATATCTTCGGCAAGGAAGGATTCAGTATAGAATTTTTTGAATTTAATTTCAGGTTTTATATATTCCATATTGCCCTCCTTATATTGATCTCAGATTTTTTGCGCTGTTATCAAGGCAGTTAACACCGTCTGTGAATGTTGAAACATCACTATAAACTATATGCTTCTGATTATCTGAATCAACATAGATAATGTATGAACGAGCATAGAGCTTATCGCAACCTGCGTAAGGTGAACTACTGTCTGAAGTAAGACCGCCGATTGAAAGGGTGTAAACACCTGAACGGCTTGTGCTGCTTGCTGTTGAGGCATAAACGCCACTTGTACCGAATACAAACTGATTTTCATCGTTAGCAATTGTTTCATCATCTGTGAACATAATACCGTGCTGAACAACTGTGTAATCAGAAGCTACGCTACGCTCAGCATAGAATGAAATCCATCTGTGTTCTGCATTGTATTCAGCCTTAGTGATACGGGTTGCAACCTTATCAGCTGAGTTTGTTGCGCCATAAACTGCAACGAGTGTTGTATCAGCGTGAGCTTTGAAGCTGAAAGTACGATAGTAGCTTACAACTTTTCCGTTAGCATCAGCCCAATAGCTGAACTCTTTACCGTCAAGAGTTTCATTAGCTGTAACCTTAACTGTAGCATACTGTGCGTAAGTTGAGGTTGTTTCTTTATCGCCAACTTTAACTGTTACTGAGTATGTTGATGAGCCTACCTTATATGTTGAGTAGATATGAACATCCTCAGTTGAGTTGACAACTGATGAAGAGTTAAGAGCAACTGACCAACCTGCAAACTGATAGCCGATAACTTCCTGATGAGCAATACCTGTGGGAACTGTGCCGACTTCTACATCCTGATAGCCGAGAAGCTGATTGTTGAAGCCGTAGTAATAAATTCTGTGAACGTTAGCTGCATCAGAGTTTTTGGTCCACTGAGCTGTGTAGCTTCTTGCACCTGTTGAGCCCTTTGTGATTGTGACTGTGCTTACAATAGCACCGTTTTCACAAAGCCAACCTGTGAAGGTATAGCCTGATTTCTGAGGAATCGGTAATGAGAATGTTGAAGTTGCAACTGTGAAATAGTCAGGAACTTCTGTTGTGAAAGTACCACCGTCAAGATTGATTGTGAGGTAGTATTTCTCAATTCTCCAGCTTGCTGTATAAATTCTGTTGCCTGTTGCACCTGCGGGAACAGTAACATCTGTTGTTGTGTTGGGAAGGTCAGTACCGGTCCAACCTGCG
>JAZRME010000233.1:0-3734 GCA_045647325.1 Acutalibacteraceae bacterium
TAATGTAAGGAGTAACAAATTCCTGAAGAATATATCCGTTATCAAGACCTTCATTGACATAATTTATCCATTCCTCATCAGTTTCACACTCTACACCGGCATGAACACCATATGACGCATAGGAGTCAACTGGTTTTATAATCCAATTGTTTTTGTTTTTATACACACTTTCAATATCAAAAAGCTTATTATCGCTTTTTAACTCATATGTCTTTGGAAAATGTGTTTCAACAAACTTTATCTCATCATCAGAAAGAAAAGAAAGCAGTTCCGGATCCGATAAAACTTTGAATAAAATTTTGCTGTGAGCTATCTGAGTTCTGAATGATCCTACAAGGCAAACATCACAATTTTTTACAGCATTTAAAAAATCAGTAACATCACCTGCATTTTCCATAATATCACAAGTAACAGCCCTTCTGTAAATGGCGTCAACTATCATTCCGTCAGGAGTGGTCAGCTTGTTATTCTGATATTTTAAATCTTTTATATCACATACCCGACAATTATATCCTGCTTTTTCAAAAGCAAGTCTGAATTGTTCAAATTCATTAATTGTTCCGTGATCAAGAAAATCAACTATAGCAATCCCGGGATTTTCTACTTTATATTTATAAGTTGAATAAATATCTTCAAAATCTTTTACAAAAGAATCAAAAAGTTCAAACGATGAAAAATTGTATTTTTCTTTGAGTTTATTATAAACAGAGGTGACTTTGAGAGCATTATTAAGCTCTCTGTCTTCATTCATTGCGCTTGATCCGTCAGTATTGATTTCGCAGAATTTAAATTCAGAAGTTTCTTCGTTATAAAAAATATCAACTCTTGCTACAGGAAGTAAACAATCATATCCTGATTCGCACAAAATAAGATTTTCGAGTTCCTGCTCAAAGTGGAAGTGCTTTCTGAATTCTTTGTTTATGAGATACTCATTTATTACTTTTGTCAGAATTTTATGTGTGGTCTCGGAAATTTCTTTAAAATCAGATACAGTTTTTTTATCAAAAACTTTAGGTATTGCCAATGTACGAACCACTCTGCCGTGATATTTTGCAGTTGAGTTTTTGATGTAATCAATTTGCTTTTCAAAATCGGCTCTGTTAGCCTCAAATTCAGCATAAATTGCTTCAGAGTATTCTGTTATTGCTTTTTTCATTAAGCCTTCACCTCGACATTCAAGAGCTGTTTAGGAGTTTTTAAACTAAGAGCTGACTTTTTTAATGGTTGCATCAGCTGTTTTTCTTCAGAAGATAAATTCTCTTCAGCTAAAGAAAATACTTTTTCTATAACTTTATAAAAATCCGTACAAAAATATTGACAATCAAATCCGTTACATCTGATAGTTTTAATTTGTTGGCGAATATCAAATTCACTGACATAAAAAAACATATTATTTATTTTTTCTACAGCAGATTTATTATAAAACAAACCTTTGATAAGAGCGGCATAAGCGAACATATAATCAGGCGGCATACTGTCACCTGCCCTGATTTCAATAAATTGTTTCACACGGACGTCAGGAAATACCATTGACAAAATGTGTTTAATCTCATCTTCAGTCAGTAGCTTACTGTCAAAAATATTTTCGTTAGTTTTATTATAACAAGCGATATCTTTATTATTTTGTTGAATAAAGACAGGGCAACCCGAATAAATCCAGGCAGCGTATTGTCTGAAAAATTTAAAATCAAGCGCACCGCATCGTGAAGAATCTACATTTTCCCATGCAAAACTTCTTGCGCTGAAACCCTCAAAATTATTCTTTTCAAAGGTTTTGGCATTATCTGTTATAAGATAAAACATTGGCGTCAGTAAATTTGCGAGTCTGAATTTTTGAGCAAAATCATCTTCGCTGAAATAATCAATGTTTACCTGAACAGAAGCACTCCCCCTCATCATATATTGTGGGGTGTTGCCTATAGATTTAAAATAAGAATCCATAAGGCGATAACGCTCTTTAGGAATAAGACATAAATCGTCAGCCTCTGCTCCGGGATGATAACCGACAGTATGCAATTGATAGCCGAACGTATCAAGAATTTTTTTAATTCTTTTAACAAACAATAAGTACAAATCCTTGATTTTATTGATATCATCAAAAGGAATAATACTTACTTCAATCTGAGCAGCAGGTTCAAGAGTTATATAAACCTTGCCGTCATTAAGACCGACAAGATGACCATCGGAAAACGTTGCATCGGGGTAAAGCTCTCTGAGTAATTCAAGAATTTTTTCAACACCCTTTTCTCCGTAAAAAGAAACAGGGCTGCAATCGGCATTTGTGATAAAATGTTCACATTCAATCCCGATTTTCTGAGTACCCTCTTTCTTGATTCCGGAAGAAATATAGTCTGTTATTCTGTTTATGTTTTCTTTTTTATAATCAATCATATAGCTCACTTCCGTATGATTTTTAAAAATCATATCATAATATTTATGGTGATGTTGTGTTAATAACTTTAGTAAGAGGTCTTATATTATACATTTCTATAACATTTTTTATGAGATTAATGGGAAAAAGACAGCTGGGTCAGTTGCAACCAACCGAATTAGTGATAACTATTTTGTTGTCAGAAATTGCAGCGGCGCCGCTTGAAAGCAACGATACACCTCTTATAAATTCATTATTTGCGGCAGGGTTGCTTGTTTGTTTAGAAATAATAAACTCTGTTATAAATCTGAAAAGTCCCGCAATAAGGCGAATATTACAAGGCAAGCCTGCAGTTATAATAAAAAACGGAATACTTGATCAAAAGAAGTTAAAAGATCTCAGATTTTCAACAGATGATATTCTTGAACAAATGAGACAAAAAGATGTTTTTGATATAGGTGAGGTTGCTTATGCCGTAGTGGAAACAAACGGAACTCTGAATCTGAAAAAGAAAAGTATATTTGAACCGCTTACCTCAGGGCAATACGGCATAAAATCTGAAGAACAATCAATTCCGGTACTCGTAATAAATGATGGTGAATTGATTAAAAACTCTTTCAGAGACCAGTCTGTTACAATCGAACAGGTAAATTCTGTTTTAAAAAGTGAAAACGTTAAAGTTGAAGAAATATTAATTTTATTGATTAAAGATGCAAATAATTATACCTTAATTAAAAAGGAGAAAAAATGAAGCGTTTTTATCTTGCGCTGTTATTGCTATTGGTAATAATATCGACATCAATATTTTTAAATTACAAAATAATATCAGAAACTTCTGAACTTATCAAAATGATTGATCAGAATCAAAGCCAGAAAAATATTGAGAAGTGGTGGAACAAAAACAATTTCTGGTTTGATATACTTATCAGTGAAGATGACTATACATCACTGAAACTTGAAATTTTGAAATTAAAATCTGATGAGAACAACCATGAAATCAGAAACAACCTGAGGATATATGCAAATAAAATATCAGAAACATCAGAATTTAATATTAAAAATGTCTTTTAATCAAAATCATTGAATTTTTCAACTGAATGTTTATCTGACTTCACTACCCCTCCAAGGCGATATTTTATACTGCCCGAAGATTTTATCAGTGTGAAAATGATTCTTTTAATCCAATAAAACGGTAATAAAAATCTTTTTGTTTTTAATTCCGGGTATCTCGCACACATATAATCAAAACAAGGAAAAGCAACTTTTAAACTATAACTGATTTTATCTGTAATAGTTAAAGATTTACTGTCGGATGATTGTATGAGTTTGTTGAGTTCAATATTAGTAAAATCACCATAGGCAC
>JAZRME010000234.1:0-2395 GCA_045647325.1 Acutalibacteraceae bacterium
ACAAAAAAATCGACGCTTCAACCTGTCTTTACCCCGAAAAGACCTGGTTCATCAAAAACCTCAACCATAAGGATTTCCCTGATGAAATCAACCTGCTTATGGTTGAGATGATCAACAACCCTGATTTCAGCGTTGACGATAATGCAAGCTACCCTCAGTTCCTTGTGTTTGAGCCCGAAATTCAGAATGTTGTGCCTATGACTGCAGAGAACGAAAATACCACCGTCAGATGGGAAGTTTCGTTCTGGGATGCACTTAGGAAATTGTTTGAATCCATATTCAAATTGATTGAAGAATCAATGAATGAAGCAGAATAAGAGGTAACAGAATGAAATCCTTGTTTAAAAAATCTCTTTCAGTTTTCTTAAGCCTTGTTATTGTTTTTTCGTTGTTTGCTGTTGCTTTTCCATCTGCTTCAGCTCTCAGCGTTTACACCGATATTCCCACTGTATATGTTGAAGGTCAGGGCTATGGCCTTGGTATAAAGCAGGAAGACGGTTCTTATGACCAGGTTTACGGAATACAGATTCCCGAAGGTTATATTGAAGCCGCTGTTGAAGAAAATATTGATGTTTTCATCAAAGCTGTTATCACTCAGGATTGGGATGATTTCTGCGATGTGCTTTATGAAAAGTTCACACCGCTCTATGCTGAAATCAAGCTTGATGAAAAAGGTCAGCCCACCAACGGAAGCACCGTTATGTGGGAATGGTCAAAGGAAACACTCAACGCAAGCACTGTAAACGGCGGATATGAATTTGACCAGTTCAGATATCACTATGACTGGCGTCTTTCACCTTATCAGATTGCAGAAGGTCTTCACGACTATATCGAAGCTGTCTGTGAGGTTACGGGCCACGACAAGGTTGCTCTCGCAGGCCGTTGCCTTGGTACTTGTGTAACAATGGCTTATATGGAAATGTACGATGGTGAATACATAGCTGACCATATCATGTACGCCAGCGCACTCAAAGGTGTTGACTTCTGTTCACAGGCTTTTTGCGGCAACCTTTATCTTGAATCAGACGGTGTTGAAAGATTTTTCTACGACATCGACCTCGGTCTTGACGCAACAATGACAGATTTCATCCAGAGCTTCCTCACTGTTGCCAACAAAACAGAGGGTCTTGACCTTGCTCTTTTGGCTTTCAACAATGTTTTGCCCAAAATCAAATATAATCTTTATCCCAGACTTCTTAAAGATACCTACGCTTCATTCCCTTCATACTGGGCAATGGTAGGTGAGGAGTATTTTGACGAAGCAAAGAGTGTTGTGTTTGACGGCATGGATATGGAAGTTTATGCTGATTTCATTGAACTGATTGACAGTTATCATAACAATGTTCAGATTCCCGCCGAAGAAATTATTACCTATCAAAAAGAAGAGCTGGGCATTGATTATTACAACATCACAAAGTACGGAATGCAGTCAGTTCCCGTAACTGAAAATTCTGACACTCTTTCCGACAGATATGTTGATGTAACAGGTGCTTCTCTGGGCGCAACAACAGGCACAATCAGCACTGATCTGAGCAACGATTATATCGAAATTGCTAAAATTAACGGCAAGGATAAATACATATCTCTTGACAAAAAGATTGATGCTTCAACCTGTCTTTACCCCGAAAAAACCTGGTTCATCAAAAATCTCAACCACAAAGACTTCCCCGATGTTGTGAATCTGCTTATGGCAGAGATGGTCAACAATGAAGATTACACTATCAACTCCGACGAAAATTATCCTCAGTTCCTTTCTTACGATGTTGATACGGACACTATTTCACCCTTGACCGAAGAGAATGAAAGTGTCAATGAAGAAAAGTGGGAATCCTCTTTCTGGAAGGCTGTCAGAAAAATAATAGCAATAATCATCAGACTCGTTATGGATTCACTCATAACAATTCCGATATAAAAAGCAGAGCTACGGAGTTCCGTAGCTCATTTTTTGTTTCTGTTATGGTTTTTCGGCAACCCCTGAGAAACAGCCGGGAACTCCCTGTCGGCATCGTTTGTCGGCTGAATGTTGTAGGTGCCGTATTTGTTGATTTGCTCAAATGCGTTCTCAGGCTGACCGTGAACTGCATTTGCAGAAATTTCAATCTTATCTTTTTCTTTCAAAAAATCACCCCTGCTTAGTTTTAACCAAGCAGGGGATTTTATTATCTGAACACAAAATTTATAAGCACCATATAAAGTGCCGTGCCGCCGAAAACACTCAGCAGCGTGTTGCCCTTCCACAGGTGAAGTAAAGCTACCGCAACGCCTGCGATAACGGCGGGCAGACCATGAGGATAAGTTGCAAAAGAAATATCCTTAAAGCAATAAATCACAAGCATACCGATAATCGCATAAGGCAAAACCTTGCCAAGATATGTGATGAATGCAGGAAGTCGGA
>JAZRME010000235.1:0-4134 GCA_045647325.1 Acutalibacteraceae bacterium
ACTGACCAAGGTTACCAAGAAGAACAACTACAAGGTTCTTAAGACCGCAGCCCTGAAGAGTACCTGATTTATGTTCAACTGTGATAAGCTCATCGAGAGTTGAATATTCATAAGGAATAGCCATCTGCTGAGGTGTGTAGCCACTCTTAGCATAATCTCTTTCGAAGGGAAGACCAAGCAAGGGGTTAAGTACACGACCTACAAGGTCAACAAGAAGGTCGGGAAGTGACTTGTTAATGCCTGAATCAGGATGAACACCGATAATTGAAACAAGCTGGTTAAACTTAAGGTTAAGGATAGAACCGATAAGCTTGTTCATAATGAAGTCTTCAACACCTTCGGGTGAATCTTCAACGCCGTAGAATGTGTCGATAGGAATAATCTGGAATACTGTGTCATAAAGTTTGTGCCATACTGTGATGTCGGGGCCTTTGTATTTTGAAGGCTCATAACCGAAGAAAGCACCATACTCACCAAGAGCCCAGTCAACAACTGTATTGAGGATCTCATGGATTGAAGGAACAACAGTTGAGTTCTGCATTGTTGTATGACCGTTAAGGTAATACTGAGCAACTTTAGCGCCAACTGTGAGACAGTCTTCACTATCATAGAGAAGCTGTTTTGTCTCAAACATTTCTTCAAAGTCGATTGTGGGAGCAAGTTCAGCAGCAACACTTACAAGTGTACGAGAAGCAAGCTCTTTAACAGAAGCACATGTTTCATCAGGTAATTCAAGACCGTCAACAAGAGTGCCGAGGAATTTCTGAAGAACATAAGTTACAAGCTCAACATTTGACATAGCTGAAAGCTCTTCGTCAGTTTTGTCAATTTCAGGAGCATCTTCCCAGAAACCGGGAAGCATGGGAAGAACAACAACGATAAGGTTGCAGAACTTGTCATCAAGACCGTCAGCAAACTTGAGGTATGCTGTTTCAAGGTTTCCGTTAGCGTCAAAAGTCTTTTCGAAGTGGATAAACTGAGAAATACCACCGCCGACAAGGAACCATTTGAGGAAGCAGTCAAGCTTCATCTGCATATCAGCATCTTCGGGAATATTAAGCTCAGAAGCATCAAGTTCAAATACTTCGATAAGAAGATTCATGATAAGGTCAAAAATCATCTCACCGTCTGAACCGAGAAGGTCAGCAAGAAGAGTACCTGCAAAAGGAACTACAAGGTCCTGAATTGCAGCCATAAGAATCTTCCATACAAAGTCAAGAGTTGAGTCACCTGTGAGGCTAAGATAGCCGAGATGACCGTCACCCTCTGTAACGCTGGGAGAAAGTGTGGGAAGAAGTTCCCAGATCTTAACATTTCTGCGAAGGCAGCCAAACTCGTCAAGGTCAGACTTATCGCCTGCCTGAGCGTATGTTGTGTAGCCAAGGAACTCAGCGATGTCGTTTGAACCGTCATCAGAAGCGCCCATATCAACAATAAGCTTTACAAGGTCATTGTCGATAAAGTTCTGAAGCATCTCTTCAAGTTTCATGTCAGCGCTGTAAGATGTGCCTTCAGCTGTTGATGCACCGTCACCATAGAGAAGGTTGAAGAGCATGTCTGTAATAAAGCCGTGAAGGTCATTGAACATAGCAAGGTCTGTATCGGGGTCAAGAACACCGAATGTTTCAAGAACGCCGAAGTCAAAGCTGTTGTCAAGGATTTTCGAAATAACCTTACCGTTGCCATCAGCCTCTAACAAACCAAGAACATGAATAAGAACAGCCATGTCTCTTACTGAGTTAGACTTTCTTCTTGTGTCTTCGTCAATTGGGTCAAGGTCGAGGTCACCGATGTCACCAAGCAAAGGCATAGCTATAGCTGCCAAAACACTTGTGTTAACACTGCGAAGTGAATCCAATGCCTGATCGATACTACCAAGGTTGATATAAAGACCGCTGGTAATTTCGACGTTAACGTCCAATCCGGCGAGAACATCGCTGTCAAGCATATCGAGAAGCATTGTTGCCACCTGCTCGGTTGTCATAACCGGGTCAAGTGTCTCGTTGTAGTGGTCGGCTTTAACGTATGATGTTTTCAATGCGTTAGCGCCGATTGTGGTCATAGAGCACATAATGATAATTGCAAGAAGTACAGATAACATTCTTTTAGCCTGTTTCATTATGAAGCACCTCCGTTTAAATTTTGACCATAGAGCCGATAGATAATTCTACTCCTACTCTATTATCTTGGTGTAATGTTAACATAATTTGAATAGTTTGTAAAGAGAAAAGATAAAAAAATTACAATTTTTTCAAAAAATTTTTACTGATTTATATTCATGTTGCAAAAAAGAACTACCTCGGTGAGGTAGTTCTGAAAAATTATTTAAAATACATATATAACTGGCACTTGATCATACCGTTATAAAGTTTGCGTCGCTTGTCAGCTTTTCTTCCGAAATCTGACTCAAACTCCTCTGAAGGGCTTATTATATAATAAGAACGGCCTCTTGACGGAGCAAAGCGTTCACCCATAACTTTATAAAGTTCGGCAGCCTGTTTGATATCAAGCAATCGTTCACCATAAGGCGGATTACAGATAAGAGTTCCTCTTTCTGTTTTCATAGAAAAGTCTTTGATATCGCACTTTTCAAACTGAATTTTATCAGCGACACCTGCTCTTGCGGCATTTTCACGGGCAATCTGAAGAACAGACTCGTCAATATCAGAGCCGTAAGCTACAAACTGACTTTCACGGATTACCAGATCTTTAGCTCTTTCACGCTCCTGATCCCACACATCAGCAGGAATAACATCCCATCTTTCAGCTGAAAAGTGTCGGTTGACACCCGGAGCAATATTGTGAGTGAGCATAGCGCCTTCAATAAGGATTGTTCCACTACCGCACATCGGATCATAAAGAGTGTGATAATTGCGCAATCTTGCAAGATTGACAAGGGTTGCGGCAAGAGTCTCTTTAAGAGGAGCTCCGTTTGCCTGAATTCGATATCCCCTCTTATGAAGCCCTGCGCCTGAAGTGTCGAGCAAAAGGCTTACTTTGTCTTTCATTATAGAAAACTGAATCTGATGAACGGGACCTGTTTCATCAAACCAGGAAATACCGTATTTTGATTTAAGGCGCTCAACCACAGCTTTTTTGATGATGGACTGACAATCACTCACACTGAACAGCGCTGAATTGATTGAATAACCTTTAACAGGGAAAGCATCGAGTCTGCCTATCCATTGTTCCCAAGGGAGATTTTTAGCTCCCTGAAAAAGCTCCTCAAAGCTTCTGGCTTCAAAAGAACCTACAAGAATCTGAATTCTTTCAGAATATCTTGAACAAATGTTGGCTCTGGCTAATATATTTTCATCGCCTGAAAAAAGAACTCTACCGTTTTCTGCGATTACATTCTCGGCGCCGAGAGAACGCATTTCATCAGCTATAACTGACTCAACGCCCAATAAACACGGTATAACAAAATTGATACTCATTTAAAAAACCTTTCGTAAAGGTGACGGCTTATTCAACTTCAGGCTCAATAAGACCGTAGCCTCCATCTTTTCTTTTATATACTACACAGGTCTTATCATTTTCACCGTTGATAAACAGATAAAACTGATGACCCAGCATTTCCATTTGCAAAATAGCCTCCTCAGGCATTTCGGGTTTAAGATAAACAGACTTTGAACGGATGATGTCAAAATCTTCGTCCGCCTCGTCAGAATCAACAATATAATCGTCAATAACATCGGCACGGATCTTTTTGGACATTTTTGTTTTGTTTTTGCGAATTTTTCTGATTATGAAATCAACACAAGCATCAAATGCATCATTCATATCAACAGCACTTTCTTCTGCTCTGAAAAACATTCCTCCGCTTGAAATAGTCAGCTCGACTATCTGCTCGGATTTTTCAACGGTGACTGTGATTTTAGCTTCTGCTTCGTCATAAAAGAACTTGTCGATTTTTTCAAGCTTCTTTTCGACATGAAGTTTGAATGAGTCTTTGGGTGTGCATTTGCGACCAACGATAGTAGTCTTCATAAAATCAGCCTCCTTAGTTTGCAGTACTTGTGTACTGTGGCTATATTATAGCACATTATACAATAAATTAAAAGAGGTTTTAAAAATTTTATGAAAAAATTATAAAAAATTGCACAAATAATCTGAAAAAATCAAAAAGAGCAG
>JAZRME010000236.1:0-2799 GCA_045647325.1 Acutalibacteraceae bacterium
GGCTACGAACCAAAAGGTCAGGGGTTCGAATCCCTTGCAGCGCGCCAAAAGAACAGGAAGCACCTCGGTGTTGCCTGTTCTTTTATTTTTATATCCATTCCCTACAAGGGATTCGAACCGTGAGAGGGTGAGGAGCGTTAAGAAAACAATTCGGTGAATTGTTTTTAGCTCCGAAGTCTGAGGCGGGTACTGTTACAAAGTAACGGTCGCCGAAGACGCAACCTGCGCAGCAGGTGTATCCCTTGCAGCGCACCAAAACAGAGTAGATTTTCTTAAATCTGCTCTGTTTTTTTTATGATTGTTACGAGAGTTCGAGTGGCTCATAAAAAGACTGTGCCCAAGACATCTGTTATGATGCTGTGGCACAGTCTTTTTTAATATTTCTGAAAAAAGTCTTCATATTTTTTATTGCTTTTCATCGAATACCAATCTTTGCCTGAAACAATAATGTGATCATCAAATAAAACCTCAAGGGGTCTGAGCAAGCCTTTGATTGTCTGAGTTGTTTCAACATCTGCCATTGACGGCACGGCAAAGCCCTGAGGATGATTGTGAGCAATCACAACTCTTGTAGCTCCGCATCTGAATATAGGCTCTAACAGGGCTCTCGGTCTGAATGAAGCGTCATCAATGCCACCCGTTGCAACTTCGGTGATGTTAATCAGCTTTCTTTTTCTGTCAAGCAAGGCTATTAGAACTTTCTCTTTTGGCTCATTTGCCAATCGGTTAACAATCATTCTGATAATTTCATCATCTGTTTTAATTGTCGCTTCATCATCAATAGCTGAAACATATCTGACAGCAAGTTTTGAAAACAGATTTATCAACACTGCTGCGCTCTCGCCTATTCCGTTGATTTTGACAAGTTCCTCATAAGGGGCAGACAAAACACTTTCCAGATTACCGAAAGCATTTATCAATCTATGAGCGAGTTCATTTGTATCTTTTCTTGTATGGGCATAAAAAAGCAGAATTTCAAGAATTTCGTGATCAGGCACAGTATCAAAGTCCCTCGTAAGAAAAGACTCTCTCATTCTTTTTCTATGTCCGTCGTGGATGCTTTTTTCTGACATTCCTATCCTCTTTTCAAAAACAATTCTCTGCAGGTCTCGGGAACATTTCTGCATACCCTGTCAGCGTAACTTTTGACCTCATCGGTAGCTATGTTCATAGCAAAAGAAAGACCTGCCGACTTAAACATAGGCACATCATTAAAATTATCGCCAAAAGCTGCTATCTCTGACTTATCAAAGCCGAAAGCTTCAGCAATAGCATCAATACCCATACCTTTGTCGCTGACATTAAAATCAAGCCACATATCACCTGCAACAGCAACATTAACCTTATCACCCCAACGTTCAATAAAGCCGGGAGCAATATCTGCCACACCGCTGATTTTACAAATGGCGATTTTTTGAATTTCTTCAGGAATGTCATCAAAAGAATCTACAACAATACCCACATTACCGAGATGCTTGGTAACGATATCATAAAACTCCGGTGTCGGATTGATAAGATAACACACTGTTGCGCCTGAAATCATCGGCTGAGCATCAGGAGTTTTTAAAATATCCTCAACAATTTCACGGGCAACTTGTTTTTCCATCAGAACCTGAGAAATAAGCTTCTCATTTTTTATAACATACGCACCGTTTTCGCAATTGAAAATCACATCTTCAGCCACATCTTCACCAATAAAATACTTAACGCCCGGATACTGTCTTCCAGTTGAAATACAAAAAGTGTATCCGTCAGCTTTTAAGTCTTTTATCATCTGAATAACCTCTTGTGACGGTGACTTTTCAATTTCACTTTTTGTGCCGTCATTAATCAGAGTTCCGTCTATATCACACGCTATAAGTTTAATCATTTTCGCCTTTAACCCTTTTCCAATATTCTTTTGCAGCCTGTTCTGTTTTGTTATCACCAAACTCATAATATTTAACGCCTTTGAGAGCATCAGGCAAATATTGCTGTTTTATCCAATGATTGGGATACATATGGGGATATTCATAAAACTGGCCTTTAACAGCAACATCGTCACCGTCATAATGTTTATTTTGAAGATTTCTCGGCACGGGTCCGCTTTTTCCTTTTGCCACATCAGCCATAGCCGCATTTATTGCATCGTGACCTGTCGCCGATTTTGGTGAATTACACACCAATATCACAGCGTCAGCAAGAGGAATTCTTGCCTCAGGGAGGCCCACCATAAGCGCTGTGTCAACAGCAGCTTTGACTATAGGAATAATCATCGGATAAGCAAGACCAACATCTTCACACGCACAAACAAGAAGTCTGCGACAAGCTGAGGGCAAATCACCGGCTTCAAGCAAACGGGCAAGATAGTGAATAGCCGCATCGGGGTCTGAGCCACGCATTGACTTCTGAAAAGCCGAGATAATGTCATAATGCTCGTCACCGTCTTTGTCATATTTCATTGCGCTTTTCTGAGTAAGCTCTTTAGCTGTATCAAGGCTTATTGAAATCTTTCCGTCTTTAGCCCTTGTTGAAAGCACACAAAGTTCAACAGCGTTCATTGCCTTGCGTACATCTCCTCCGCAAGCTGCGGAAATATATTTAACTGTTTCATCATCAACGGAAATTTCACATTCTCTTTCCTGAGATGAAATATCAAAAGCCCTTTTAACAGCTGTTTCAATCTCTTCGGGCTCAACTGCCTTGAATTCAAACACAGTTGAACGACTGAGAATTGCATTATAAACATAAAAATACGGATTTTCTGTGGTTGAAGCAATGAGAGTGATTTTTCCGCTTTCTATGTATTCAAGAAGTGTC
>JAZRME010000237.1:0-9081 GCA_045647325.1 Acutalibacteraceae bacterium
CCATACTGAGCTCGGTGAAGCCCATATCTGCCATGTGAATAATGTCGTTGGTGAAATCTGTGTTGGCGTGGGTAAATGTTCCGCGCATATAATAGTTTTTATTGCCGCGGCGTTCAACAAATTCCTTGAACTTGGGCACGATTGTGTCATAACTGCCTCTGCCCATATAATCCTTACGCAGGCGGTCGTGAACGTCTTTTCTGCCGTCGAGACTGAGAACAACGTTACTCATCTCTTTGTTTGAAAATTCAATAACGTCATCGTCGATGAGAATGCCGTTGGTGGTAAGAGTAAAGCGGAAGTTCTTGTTATGCTTTTTTTCAACCTCGCGAGCGTAAGCAACGAGCTGTTTAACAACTTCAAAATTCATAAGAGGCTCACCGCCAAAGAAGTCAACCTCAAGATTACGGCGGGTGCCTGAATTTTCAATAAGAAAATCAAGGGCGCGTTTGCCAACCTCAAAGCTCATCAGCGCTCTTTCACCGTGGTATTTGCCCTGGCTTGCAAAGCAGTAGTTGCAGTTGAGGTTGCAGGTGTGAGCCACGTGAAGGCAAAGAGCTTTGATAACTGTGTTTCTGTTTTTAAAGTCAAATGCCATACCCTCGTAGGTGTCGGGAACATAAAGCTTGCCCATTTTTTCAAGGGTTCCAACATCTTCAATGCAGTCAAAAACATCCTGACGGGTAACATCGGCATATTTTGCCGTGATTTCGTCAGCGATTGAATCTGCATCCTTTTCTTTATATAAAGCTATAATATCGTAAGCCACCTCGTCAACTGTGTGCACAGAGCCGCTGCAGGTATCGAGCACAATATTGTAGCCGTTAAGTTTATACTGGTGTACCATAATTCCTCCGACTATAAAAAACAGGTAATACTCAGCGTATTACCTGTTTAGTACATTTACGAAAATAAATTATTCTTCGCAATTCTCGCACTGCTGGTTAGCAACGCCACAAGAAGTTTTGCAAGCTGACTGGCAAGATGTCTGGCATTCACCGCAACCGCCTTTTTCGATGCTTTCTACAAGGTCTCTTGTTTCGATTGTTTTAATTCTTTCCATTTGAAAAACTCCAATCATTTTAAATTTGAAATAGGGCGAACCCCAAATATCATTACATCAAAATTATATCATAAGCATAATTCACTGTCAAGGCAAAAAATGAAAGGCTCCGATAAAAAATCGAAGCCTTTTCAAGTTAATCAAGAGTAATAAGCTGAATTGCTTTTGTCGGGCAACCTTCAGCGCACTTGCCGCAGCCTGTGCACTTTGTTGCGTCAATCTTTGCGCAGAAATTTTCAACTTTGATTGCTCCAAACTCACAGGTTTTAACGCACTTCATACAGCCGATACAACCGGTTTTGCATTCCTTACGGGTAACAGCGCCTTTATCTTTGTTGGCGCAAAGAACAGCTGCCTTTGTTTCGTGAAGGGGAAGCATTTTAATAAGTGAGTTGGGGCAAACTTTAACACACTGTTTACAAGCCCTACAGGCGAGAGGGTTAATTCTTGCAACACCGTCGCAGATGTGGATTGCATCATAAGGACAGACTTTAACGCAGTCACCGTAGCCGATACAACCATAAATGCATTCTTTAGGTCCGCCAAAAAGCTGTTTTGCCATTTTGCAGGATTCAATGCCCTGATATACCATTTTAGTGCCGCAGTTTGATTTGATACCCTGACAAAGTACAACAGCTGCCATAGGCTTGACTGAACCTGCTTCAAGCCCTGCGATGCGGGCGATTTCTTTAGAAACATCGTTTCCGCCGGGGGCGCAAAGAGTAGTGTTTTTTGTTATGCCTTTTGAAAGAGCTGCAGCATAACCGTCACAGCCTGAAAAACCACAGGCGCCGCAGTTTGCACCGGGGAGACATTCACGGATTTCTTCAGCTTTTGAGTCAACAGGAACAGCCATAACAATAGATGCAACAGCAAGTCCGAGACCAAGCAAAAGACCGAGACCGGCAACGATAGCTACTGCTATGAGAATAGATGTGAATTCCATCGTCTGCACCTCCTTTAAGCAAACATATTCTCAACAAGACCGGCGAAGCCGAGAAATGAAAGAGAAGTAAGTGAAGCTGCAACAAGAGTAATAGGGAGCCCTTTGAGGAACTTGGGAATGTCGCAGGATTCAAGTCTTGAACGAACACCTGCAAACATAACCATCGCCAGCATAAAGCCAAGGCCTGCACCAAGAGAGCTTACCATAGCTCTGCCGAAGTTTTCAAATGTTCCGCTGTAGCCGTTTGTGTCGATGTTGAGAAGAACAACGCCCAACACAGCGCAGTTTGTTGTGATAAGTGGAAGATAAATACCCAACGCATTGTAAAGAGGGGGCATGAATTTTTTCATCGCTGTTTCAACAAGCTGAACAAGAGCTGCGATAACGAGAATGAAAACGATTGTTTCAAGGTATTCGAGACCGAAACGAACGAGTAGATTGTAAATGGGATAGGTGATAGCAGTTGAGATGAGCATAACAAAAATAACAGCTGCTGACATACCCATAGCTGTGTTAAGTTTTTTAGACACGCCTAAAAACGGGCAGATACCGAGGAACTTTGCAAGAATAAAGTTTTGGGTAAGAATGTAAGTAATGAGGATTGATATAAGCTCTTTGGAATAACTCATTTTGCATTTACCTCCTCGTTTGATTTGCATTCATCTTTGTGGATGATTGTGCATGACTTCGCCATGGGGCAGTTTTCACAGCCGTGAAGCTCTGCTTTAGGAAGTCCTTTGCCTTCGGCAAGTTTATTGGCAACAGCCATAAGAATACCAAAAACAAAGAATCCGCCGGGAGCAAGAACAAAAATCAGCATAGGATTGTCGTTGAGGAACGGAACGGCAATACCGTTACCGCCGTTGATACCGGCTATACCTGAAAGGAATGTTCCGCTGCCGAAAAGCTCACGGATAAAGCCCATACAGAAAAGAGCACCGGTGAAGCCGACACCCATTCCAAGGCCGTCAACAGCAGAGGCGAGAACAGGGTTCTTACCTGCAAAAGCTTCAGCTCGGCCGAGGATGATACAGTTAACAACTATCAACGGAAGATAAACTCCGAGCTGTTCATCAAGCTCAGGCATAAATGCTTTTACAACCATCTGAACAATTGTAACGAATGAAGCGATAATAACAATGTATGCAGGGATACGTACTTTTGAGGGGATAACCTTTCTCAAAAGAGAAATTGCAATATTGGAGCAAACGAGAACTGCTGTTGCAGAAGCGCCCATACCGACAGCACTCATAACAGATGTGGTAACAGCCAATGTGGGGCATGTGCCGAGAACAAGGCGAAGAACAGGGTTCTCTTTAATAAGACCTTTTGTAAATTCCTGACGGAGTGTTTTCTTTTCAGCCATTGTTCTCACCTCCAATAACATTTTTATAAATATCAAGTGCAATATTTACACCTTTGGCTGCTGCCTTTGAGGTGATTGTTGCGCCTGTAAGTGCTTTGACTTCGGTTTCATTAGATTCATTTTTATTAACACCGATTACACCGGAACGACCTTTGAACTGGTCTTTGAATGAATCCTTGGTGGCGTTCATACCAAGACCTACGGTTTCGTTGATTGAAAGAAATTCAATACCTGTTACTTCACCGTTGGTGTCTATGCCTGTCATGGTGCTGATTGCTCCGCCGTAACCTGATGACTGTGTAACAAATACATAGCCGACAAGGTTACCCTGAGCGTCATAAGCCTCAACAACATTGTATGAGCTTTCAACGCCTTCATAAGTGTGAGTGCCTTCAACTTTTTCACCAAAGCTGTCAGCCTCAGCCATTACAACCTTACGGCTGTTGATTTCGGTTTCAACAGCGTTCTGCGCAATTTTGTCTTTAGTGATGTCATTAACAACACCGAGAAGGAATGTTGCGCAAAGGCAGATAAGGAACAATGAAATCGTAGGAATCAGAATAGCTTTTTTCATGCTGCTTTTTCCTCCTTTGATTTCTTTTCTTTAACAGAGCCAAAGGGCTTCGGAGCTGTAAGTTTTTCAATATGAGGAACAAGAATGTTCATAATAACAATAGCAAAGCTTACACCTTCGGGTAGGTTGCCGTAAAATCTTATAAGTGATGTCAGAAGACCGCATCCGATACCGAAAATAATTTTTCCTTTAAGGCTGATGGGTGATGTTGTGTAGTCGGTTGCCATAAAGATTGCGCCGATAAGCAAACCGCCGCTTAAAAGCTGGTATGCAACATATTCCATATTAAAGCCACCTGCGATTGTCATAAACACACCGACAGTTGCGATAAATGAAAGAGGAATAGCAGGGGAAATAACTTTTTTGATAACAAGATAAAGACCACCGAGAATCAATCCGATTGCGCATACCTCACCGAGACATCCGGCTCTGTTACCGATAAGCATATCAACAAGTGAGGGGAGTGATTCGTTTGTGAATTCACCTGCGTCATTATACATTGATGCAAGGGGAGAAGCTGTTGTAACAGCTTCTGTTTTCCAAGAAAGGGGCTTTGCCCAGGTTGCCATAGCTGTAGGGAATGATGTAAGGAGAATAATTCTTCCTGCAAGGGCAGGGTTGACAAAGTTCTGACCTATTCCGCCAAAAAACTGTTTTACAACAACAATTGCAATAACGCTGCCTATTGCAGCCATCCATAACGGAATATCTGACGGCAGGTTAAATGCGAGGAGAAGACCTGTAACAACGGCGCTTAAGTCGTTGATTGTGTTTTTGCGTTTCATAACCTTACGGCTGATAAATTCGCTGAGCACACAAGTGCCTACACAGACAGCGATAACAGCCAATGCATCAGGTCCGAAAAGGAAAACCGAAGCAATAAGTGACGGCACAAGAGCAATTATAACATCAAGCATAATGCCTGTTACCGTTTTAGGTGACTTAACATGAGGCGAAGCGCTGACGTTAAGTTTATTTTTAATTTCTATCATTTTTTGGCACCTGCCTCTCTGACTAATGCTTTTGCAGCTCTCATATTTTGAACAAGTGGTTTCTTAGCAGGGCAGGAGAATGAGCAGCTGCCGCATTCCATACAAACCATTACTCCTGCTTTTTCAACCATTTCAGCGTCACCTGCTTTTGCGTGACGGACAATAACCGTTGGCATAAGGCTCATAGGACACGCTGTTGCACATCTGCCGCAACGGATACAATCACTTTCTTCAGTGAGTTCAGCGTCTTTTTCTGTAAAGGCGAGAATTGCATTATTGCTCTTTGAAACAGGGAGGTCAGTGCTTACAATAGATAGACCCATCATAGGACCACCGGTGATGATTTTGTGAGGCTCATCTTTGAAGCCACCGCAAAATTCAATAAGCTCTGAGATGTTTGTTCCGAGAGGAACTCTGACATTTTTTGGCTCTGCTATGGCAGAACCGTCAACTGTCAGCGCACGGCTGATAAGCGGCATACCTGTTTTTAAATATTTGGCTATAAATGCAACCGATGTTACATTCATCAACAAACATCCAACATCTGCAGGTAATTTTCCGGGTGGAATTTTTCTGCCGGTTGCAGATAAAACCATAACCTTTTCTGCGCCCTGAGGATATTTTGACTCAAGCTCCATAATCTTGATTGCATCACCTGAGTAATTGTCTGAGTCAGCAATCTTTTTAAGCATTTCAAAAGCTTTTGGTTTGTTATCTTCAATGGCGATAACGACATTTTTGATGCCGAGAAAATCTTTGATGATGTGAATACCTGAAAGAATATCCCATGAATTTTCAATACATTCACGATAGTCAACGGTTATATAAGGTTCACATTCAGCTGCGTTGATAATAAGAGTGTCAACTGTTTTATCTTTAGGAATATTAAGCTTTACGTGAGCAGGGAAACCTGCGCCGCCAAGACCAACAAGACCTGACTCTCTGACAGCGCTGATAAATTCTTCGAGAGTGTCGGCCTTTGGAGGCTTGATATCCTCGTGAATACGCATTTCACCATCAGATTCAATAGTCACACCCTGAACAACAGAGCCGTTAGGTAAAGCAACATTACCTATAGCTTTAACGGTGCCCGATACACTTGCGTGAATCGGTGCGCTGATAAACTTATCGCTGTCACCGATTTTTTGGCCAACACTTACTATGTCACCGACTTTGACTGTTGGTGTGCAAGGTGCACCGATGTGTTGTGACATTGGCAAAACAACCTGTTTCGGAATGGGCATATTGACAATTTCGAGATCTGCGGTGTTTTTTCTGTGTTCAACTTTTACACCGCCACGGCCTTTGACAACAGCCTTAAGCACTCCGCCTACTTTGACTTTGCTCATTTATTCAACCCCTTTAATTAGATTTAATAATAAACTTCATTTGCTTTTCCAACGCAGGCATAACATATTTTAATATTGTGCCTGTGAGGAATCCTGTTACACCCGCAGCCAGAAGAAGGAACGGTCCGTAACTTATAAACAACTCAGATGTGCCTGAAATTAAACAGGCAACACAAAGCTGACCTATATTATGACAAACGGCGCAGATAATGCCGATGCCTGTATAGCCTAATTTATTGTTTTTGATTCTGAAAAGAATCAATGCTGCGGCGGCGCTTAATAAACCGCCGGCGAGACTTGTTGCAAACGCTGTGAAGCCTCTGGTTATTCCTGCAAAAATTGATTTGGCAAGAGTTATATATATTGTCTGCCAGATTCCGAGATACCCTGCCGAAAACATTGAAACGATATTTGAAAGACCGGGCTTTGCTCCCGGAGGAAAACCGGGTATGGCAGGTATCAGACTTTCAAGATAAGACAGCGCAATTGCCTGCGCAGATAAAATACTGACCAGAGAAATTTTTTGTGTAACGGTTCTGAATTTCATAAAGCTATCCTTTAATAAGTGATTACATCGGGAGAATCATTGTTGGCTGAGCCGTCAACGCTGACAACAACTTTTGCAGGCAGACAAACTGACATGGCTCCGTCTGTTTCAAGCCAACCGCAATTGACACAAAGCTTGTCTTCACAATCAGCCTCAGAGACGCATATTCTTCCTTTTTCAACTTTTATCTTAACAATCGGGTCTGATTCAAGAGTTATTTCTCTTAATCCTGAAACTTCGTTTAAGTTTACACTTTCAACAACCTGCCCGTCAATGGTGATTGTTGCCACAAGGTTATCGTTTGTTGACAGGTTAGGAATAAGCAATATAATCGACAAAAAGCTTATAGCCATAAGAACCAACAAATCATATCGGCTGAAAAGTTTAATTTTTTTCATTATTCCACCACATAATTATCAGAAGTGAGTTCAAAGCTGTTTTTGAGTCCGTCAGTAATGCTGACGGTGTTGTTATCAAAAACAAAAACTGCTTCTGCTTCATATTTTTTTAAAAGCTCAAGGCTTTTACGATATCCCAAAACAAAACAAGCTGTTGAAAGTGCATCACTGTCAAGACCTGAGTCACATATGACAGTTACACTTCTTAAATCTGTCACAACAGGGTAACCTGTTTCGGGGTCAATAATATGATGATATTTTTTGCCGTCTGCTTCAAAAAATCGTTCATAATCGCCGCTTGTGGATACGCACTTGTCATCGACTACAACAGTTGCCATAGATGTTGCGGTGTTGTTAGGGTCTATGATTCCTACAGATGCTTTCTGATTATAAACTATCACGCTGCCGCCAACAGAAATAACTGCTTCTTTGATGTCACGGCTTTTGAGAATTTCTCTTATTGAGTCACAGGCGATACCTTTTCCTACTGCACCAAGGTCAACAGATTGAGCCTGTCCTATTCTTACACTTGTGTCACTGACGATTATACCTTTATAACCGATGTTTTCAAGAAGTGAATTGATCTCATCTTTTGACGGAACAGTTTCGTTGCCGTTACCGATATTCCACAGTTGAGTGAGTTTACCCAGAGTTACGTCAAATGCTCCGTCACTGTCAGCGCTGATATCAAGAGTTCTGCCGATCCAATCTGCCGTTTCTCTTGACACAGAAACATCGGACCCTGCGTTATTGTTTATCCGCCATATATCTGAGCCTTCAGTTCTCCACGATAAACAAGCGTTTTCAAGGCCGATAACAGCTTCTTCAATTTCACCGGTTGTCTGCTCGGCATCTTTACCTGTTATTGATGAAGTGATAACCGTACCCATAGCGATATATGTTTTTTTTGTTTGTTGTGAGCTTTTTATAAAGTCATAAAAAACAAGCCCTGCGACGATCGCTACGCATAAGCAGATGGCCACCGCAGATACAATTTTTTTGTTAGCTTTTTTCATTTGGTTCACCCGAAAACAGTATATATACATTTGTATATAACATATTACAACTTTTAATGTCATTATTCAAGAGCTTTGACACAAGTTAAAAAATTAACAAAGGGGCTGTGATTATTACCACAGCCCCTGCAAAAGTCAACGGTTAGCAACCACAGTTATTGTTGTTAAACAAACCGCCATTGTTGCAGCCACAACCACAGTTGTTGTTTGATGAACAACCGTTATCGCAACCACAGAAAAGAACGATGATCAAAAGGATCCAGATCCAGTTATTGCAGCAACCCATACTCTCTTGCCCCTCCTTTCTTTACTTACACTACATACTATGTGAATAAGAAAAAAGGGTTACAAAATTAAGCAGCAACTAACACACAATGGTTGCTCACTTTTCTGTATATACAATAATATCTATTACTCCTGATAGCAGTGCTTATGGAAACTTAGATTATCAGAACACAACCGGAAAATTTGTTACGCTGTGCAGTGAGCCATAAGTAAAGTTTTTGTGTTCTTTAACTTTTTATATATGTATAAGTGCCGAAGAGTATAATATTAAAAAGTTAATAAAATTTTTAAAATGCTTTCGATTGTGCAAAATCAACATATATAGTGTCTTTTACTTGTGTATATTCAATATATGGTGAAAAACCTCACGGCACACGCGGGAGTGTGGAAAAAAGTAAAAAAATAAGTGTTGACAAAGGGAAAAGTATGTGGTAAGATAGCAAAGCTGTCGCGAGGACAGCGGATGCACCTTGAAAATTAAACAACGATGAACAAGAAAAACCCTGAGATTTTTTTTGAATGAAGTTGATGTAGAAATACATTAA
>JAZRME010000238.1:0-7593 GCA_045647325.1 Acutalibacteraceae bacterium
TGGGCTTCTCAAGTGCACTTGTTATTCCTTTCCTTATTATCAACTTCTTTGTTGGTCTTCAGCACGGCAACACCAACATCACTCCCAACGTTATGATTGCCGACTGTATTGACGAAATTGAATACAACACAGGCAAGCGTCAGGAAGGCCTCTGCTATGCAGGTATCGGCCTTTTTGCCAAAATTGCTGCCGCCTTCACAAAGAGCCTCGGCGCATTCCTTGTTTTCACCTGGTCGGGTTATGTTGCTTCCACCGATGCAAACGTTGCTTATGTTGACCAGAGTGCAGACACTCTTGATAAGTTCCTTATGATTTACACTATTATTCCTGCTATCTTCGTTCTCGGTCAGGCTGTTCCCATCATTTTCTACGACCTTGTTGGCAAGAAGAAGGAACACATCACCGCCGAGCTTATGAAACGCAGAGGCGAAACTGAGGCAGTTGCCGCCAAATAATCGGAGGTTATTATGTCAAAAGCTCCACTTACATTTACAGTTATAACCGATTTGCATTATTATTCACAAAAAAACGGTGTTGACACCAAGTCTTATAACTATGCCAATTCAAAAAGTCAGATTCTGATGAAAGACAGCGCTGAAGTGCTTACTGCTGCCTTCGCTCAGATGGCAAGAGACAGCGAAAGCGATATTATTCTTATGGGTGGTGACACCACTTCAAACGGTGAGTTTTCTTCTCATGAAGAATTTATCAACCTTTGCCGTGCTCTTAAAAGAGCAGGTAAAAGAGTTTACGCTATTACAGCCACTCACGATTTTCAGGGTGACGGAAAAACCAATTGCTACCTTGAAGATGAAGTAACAAGAATTGACTGCGCTAAGCGTGAGGATCTGTATGAATTATACCGTGAATTAGGCATTGATGAGTCAATTGCTTTTCATGAAGACAGTATGTCTTATGTGGTTCAGCTTGAAGAGGGTTACCGTCTTTTTGCCCTTAATGATGATCGCAATCACAAAGGCGCCAGCGGATTTTCAGATGACCTTTTTATGTGGATTGCCCTTCAGCTTAAGGATGCCCGTGAAAACGATCAGCAGGTTATAATGATGACTCATCATCCGGTTATCGCTCCGTCAGAGTTTTATGCTCTTATCGGTAAGGGTGATATGATGGGTGAGCATAAGCTTCGCCGTGAGCAACTTGCAGATTTAGGTGTAAGCTTTATGTTTACCGGCCATTCTCATGTTCACGATATTTCATATATCTTTTCAGAAAGAGGTAATCCTTTTTACGCAATAAGCACCACTTCTCCTGTCGGTTATCCCGGCTATTACCGTCGTGTTACTCTTGACCCTGATAATGAAACTATTGATATCAGGACTGTCAGGGTTGATGAAGATAACAATCTTTCGTTTAACGGCAAGGCTTTACCTCAGCATCTTGAAGATCAGTTTTTCGGTATGATCCGCAATGTTATCAACGCTGCTGCAACTGATATTGACGACTTTGCTTCAAAAGCTCAGGCTTTTTCTGTTAAAAAAGAGCTGATTTATAAAATCGGCTGGTTAATTAAACCTGTTGCAGGGTGGTTCCGTAACCTTAAAGTAGGAACTGTTGCTAAATGGACAAAAAAAGAAACAGGTCTCCGATATGAAGATTATGCTCATATCAGTGATGAAAAAGTTGTTGATTTTGCCATAACTCTGCCGATGAATCTTTATGCAGGTGACGGTGAATACACCCCTGATACAGCTTATTACAAAATCACAATGGGTCTGCTTGCGATTATTGACTCATTCCTTGAAACAATAAAAATGCCGATAAGCAAATTCCTCAAAGGCATTGATAGTGTCCGTTCAATGGTTGAGCCGTTGCTCTATAAACAAGGTATTCCTTCAAAAGATGTTGTTCTTCCTCTTTATCCTACAAAAGAGGAGCTTGAAAATCTTTTTCCTGTTGAACCTTGTAAAATCAGCAGCAAAAAGGGTCCCGGCATTTTAATAAGCCTTATTGCCGCTGTTATTGTTGCTGTTCCTTTTTTGCCTGTGGCAGCTGTTGCTTTTTTAATCGGATTTATCATCAATCAGATCAAATATGGCAAAAAAATGAAATAATTATAAAGTTTTGATAAAGCCCCTTGTTGAATGTCTTTTTCTGTTATAAAATGAAAAAAACATCACAAGGGGATTATTTTATGAAATTTAAAAAGCTGATAGCTATTCTGGTTTCGATATGTATTCTCATCGGTGCCTTTGGAGTGGGAATAAATGCTTATATGCTTCTGTCTGCCAAAGACAATATTCTTACTTCAGAGCAGACAAAAGATTTAAAAAATGTTGATTGTATTCTTGTTCTCGGTTGTCTTGTATGGAGTGATACGAGGCCGAGCCATATGCTTGAAGACAGGCTTCTTACAGCTATAGATTTATATAATCAGGGGGCAGCGCCTAAAATTCTTATGTCAGGTGACCACGGCAGGGAAGAGTATGACGAAGTGAATGTGATGAAAAACTTTGCCATTGACGAGGGTGTTGAAAGCGAAAATATTTTTATGGATCACGCAGGTTTTTCTACTTATGAAAGTATGTACCGCGCCAAAGAAGTTTTTAAAGCTCAAAAAATTATTATCGTAACTCAGCAATATCATCTGCCCAGAGCCATAAAATGTGCCGAAAGTTTAGGCCTTGAAGCTTATGGGGTTTCAGCCGATTTAAGAAATTACGGCAAACCTGTTTATAACGCTGTGAGGGAATCGGCAGCGAGAGTAAAAGACTTTTTTTATTGTATCATTAAGCCTGAACCGACTTATCTCGGTGAGGCGATTCCGATTAACGGAAACGGTGATGCCACCAATGATAAATAGTTCTTGCATATTGATGTTATCTGATGTAAAATATATCTGTATTGGAGGCGATACCAATGAGATTATCTCTCGTAATTCCTTGCTACAATGAGCAGGATAATGTTGAAAAATTTTATAACGAAACCGTCAGAGCTTTTAAAAATGAAAGCTTTGATTATGAGTTTATTTTTGTAAATGACGGCAGTAAGGATAATACCCTCAAAGCCCTCAAAAAGCTCTATGATGAAAAGAAAGACTCTAACATCAAGGTTCTTTCTTTTTCCCGTAATTTCGGCAAAGAGGCTGCTATGTATGCAGGTCTTTCAAACGCTGATGGTGACTATGTCTGCGTGATTGATGCCGATTTGCAGCAGCGACCCGAGGTAGCCTTGCAGATGGTAAAAATTCTTGACGAAAATGAAGAGTATGACTGCGTTGCCGCATATCAGGAAGAAAGAAAAGAATCAAAATTAATGATTACTCTCAAAAATGCTTTTTATAAGCTGATCAATAAAATCACCGAGGTTGACTTTGTTTCGGGTGCAAGTGATTTCAGGACCTTCCGCCGTTCAATGGTTGAGGCTATTCTTGATATGACAGAATACCACCGTTTTTCAAAGGGCATTTTCTCATGGGTGGGCTTTAACACAAAGTTTATTCCTTACGAAGTGCAGGAGCGTGAAAGCGGTGTTTCTAACTGGAATGTGTGGAAGCTCTTCAAATACGCCTTTGAGGGCATCATTTCTTTCACAACAGCACCTCTTAAATTAGCTACAGGTATCGGTTTATTTGCCTTCATCGCTTCAATAATTTACACATTGATTATCATTATCAGGCATTTTGCCTTTGGCGCCGATGTTGCAGGTTATGACAGCATTGTTGCTCTTATCCTTATGTTCGGTGGGCTTCAGCTTCTTTGTGTCGGAATTCTTGGCGAATATCTTGCTAAAGTTTATGTTCAGGTTAAAAACCGACCCGTTTATATCATCAGTAAAAAGTATTCTTATAAAGATGAGTAGATTGGAATCTCCCAGTCATTTTCATAAATCTCGTAGGGGACGATGCCCACATCGACCATTTTCAGACAGCCAAAAGCCTTCTCCTTGAGGAGAAGGGGGACCACGGAAGTGGTGGATGAGGTGTTGATAACGGGTTGCCGAGTCGTCAACCCTTACGGAATGTTGCCGTCAACTAATTGCCCTCCTTGCCTAAAGGAGTGGGGACGGCGACGCGGTGGGTGGATACCTTTAACTTAAGGAAGGATTAATAATGCCCAAGATTACTAAGTAGGTGCGCCCATCGGGTGTCCGTTTTCAGAAGAACGGAATGTTGTGCTGATAAACAATACACAATAGAGCCGATAGGAAAGTATAAGGGCAAAGATATATATTTTGATCAGATAATCAATCATGGCAGTGGTCATGTAGAACAAGTTGACCCGTAATTATTTGTAACGTTTATTGTAAAATCCTATCTTATAATTAAATTAAAGATATTATAAGGAGCGTTTTTTATGAAAAAGTCAAAGCAGATTATTTTGGGCCTTGCTTGTGTGTTTGCAGTTTTTGCGTTGATTCCGATTGTCAGCGCCGTTTTATATGTAAATTTTCCTCAAGAAGTTACTGATGTTGAAGAAGTGAAATACCTGATGCCGTGTTTTGAGGATGTGCCTGTTGTTTCGGCTGATTGTGAATGGTGCGTCGAAGCGGGAACAGTGGGCTTTGTGACAGAATCAAGTCTGTCAGGTAAGTTGATTGTCAGTGAGGAATATTGTGATTATCTGATTAAAAATTTTCAGTGGAGAGAAAGTAAGGGTAGCCCATATCATGATGTTAATGTGTCAGATGAGATGGAGAAATTTCTTTCAAACAACAAGTATTTGGTCTCTGATGAGTATTTTCAAAAAATGTCTCAAGGATATTCAGAACATTTTGATCTGTACTTTGCTCCTGATGAAAATGCAGTCTATTTTTACTACTATAACTTTTAAAATGTAACAAGCAGGATTGATTTCAATCCTGCTTGTTTTTTAATATACTTCAAAAGTTTTAATTGTTGCAAACTCTCTTGTTTTTACAATTTCAAGTTTAATTCTTCTTGCGTTCATTTCGGGCAGATTACAGATTTTTTTTCTGCCGATTGTGTTGCCCGAATAAATCTTTTTCCACTTTTTGTCAAAGAAATAATAAAGGTTAAATTTCTCAATCTGCTGACCTGTTGCGGTATTTTCACCAAGAACAATTTTGTTGATAAACTTAACTTCACCCATGTCAACTTCGATTGTGGTCTTTTTGCTTGCCTCACCGCTGTGCCAGTATCCGTTTTCTTTTTTGACCATATCGGCGCTGTGAAGCTCGTCACTTTCGCTTGAAGCTGTGAACTTTCCGTCTTCAGCGTGATTTGTTTTAAATTCGATACTGAGCTGTGCACCGAGTGTTCTCAGTGAATCAACATCTTTTTTATCAATAATACCAAGATGTGACGGGGGAATGCTCAGAATCATTGTGCCGTTGTTACCGACCGAGCGGAAATATATGTCAAGAATATTTGAGAGCATCTTTAAATCAGTTGCATCTTCCTGATGATAAAACCAGCGTGGTCTGATAGAGGTCATTGTAACAGGGGGGAGCCATACAAGTTCTTTTGCCTTTTTAAGCTTTTTAAGGCTGCCGAGATCAGGCTCAACTAATTTCTGAAGCGGAGCATTGTTAAGTAGGTCATAAGGCACTACGCTCCATTCCTGACTACGTGTTATGTTACCTTTGTTGCCTACCCAACGGAAGTCAGGTCCGCAGGAGCATATAACAGCCTCAGGCTGAAGCTTTCTGATGATTTTATAGTATGATGCCCAGTCATAGTGAAAACCGCTTGTTGTGTCACGGGGGAACCACACGCAAAAAATCTCACCGTAGTTTGTCATAAGCTCTGTGAGAATATTTCTGAAAAAGGTGTTATATTCATCTGAGCCGAAGGTTTTTTCGTGTTTATCCTGAGGGTTGATATAAATACCGAATTTTAACCCCTGTTCACGGCATTCATCACTGACCATTTTAACAAGGTCACCCTCACCGTCGAGCCACGGACTGTTTTTGACAGTATGCTCTGTATAAGCTGACGGCCATATACAAAATCCGTCAGAATGTTTAACCGTAAGAATAAGACCTTTCATCCCTGCGAGTCTTAAGGTTGTTACCCATTGTTTTACATCAAGCTCAGGGGGATTAAAGTATTTTTCGGGTTCTCTTCCTGTTCCTTCTTCGGAGTTTGTGTATGTATTCATTCCGTAATGAATAAGACCGATAAACTCCATATCAGCAAAGGCAAGTTGCTGCTTTGACGGAACGATAGAATTGGCTTTTTTTATAAGATCTGTTTTTTTCATTTTAAAACCTCTTTTTAGCTGCTTTTATCATTCTACCACTTTTATAAACTTTTAGCAACACTTATTTGATTTTTACTTTACGGTGTGTGTTAGCTGACACAATCCCTCCGGATGCACCTGCGATAATCATAGCGCCAAGATTTATCCATCCCCACATACCGATTCCCGAACGGCTGACAACAGATGCGATAATTATTATAATCATAAACATCGGAAGAACGCTGATAAAGCCTGAAATAAGACCGTTTCGTTTAATAGGCATTACAGCAACAAAACCGCTTATAAAACCGCTTAAAACACTTGCTGTTGTGATTAAAACAGTGTAGATATCCTGCTCAAAGTCTTGTTTATAGGCGATTAAAGTGAAAATTGTTGTCAAAGCAAAAAATACTGATAACCCTGTGAGTGAACCTGTAAAAACAGGCTTTAAAAGCTGAAAACTTTGTTTGTTGCTTGTTGAACGAGTTTTCTTTTTGTTTTTTGGCATAAAAATACCTCCTCATTTCAAAATATGAGGAGGTCTGATTATTTATTACGGATGATTTTGTGAGAAGTGTTTTTTGGTAACTCTTCACATATCTCAAAGCTCTTGATAGCCTTGTAAGGGGCGTTGAGGCTGTTGACTTTTTTGATTATTTTCTGAATTTTTTCTTTGTCGGCAGTTGTCACGATTTTAGCGCATACGGCAACGGAGCCTCTCTGGTCAACGCCTTCAAAAACAACGGCTTCACTGATTTCTTTAAATTTACCCAACTGAAGCTCAAGCTCTTCAGGATAAATATTTTTGCCGTTAGGGGTGACAATGATATTTTTCAGCCTTCCCGTAATATGATAATTGCCGTTTTTATCACAAAAACCAAGATCGCCTGTGTGAAACCAGCCATCGCTGTCACGGTTATCGTTGATTTCTTCACCGTCATAATAACCAAGCATGATCATATCGCCTTTGATACAGATTTCGCCTGTACCGTTTTCATCAGGGTTGATGATTTTTACCTGAGTGCCGGGCAAAGGTTTGCCTACCGAATCGATTGAAAAATCAAAATCAGGGTTGCAAAGCGCAATCGGTGAGCTTTCGGTAAGCCCGTAACCGTGAATAACAGTCGGTACAAATCTTATTATTTCTTTTAAAACGTCACTTTCAACAGGTGCTGCACCGCAGACTACAAGACGAAGGTTTCCGCCAAAAAACTCCAACGCTTTCTTTTTTAAAAGTTTATCGGGCAGGGGAGGAAGCTTTTTGAATTTTGTCGCAATTTTTTTGAGAATCAACGGAACAAGCACAAGCAGATGTGGAGCAAAAAGCTTAAGGTCTTTATAAATATCCATTATTCCTGAGCCGAAACAGATGTTGACACCTGCATAAAAGCTGCAAAGAAAAGTTATGGAACATTCATAGGTATGGTGAAGG
>JAZRME010000239.1:0-10171 GCA_045647325.1 Acutalibacteraceae bacterium
ATGGCTACGATCCGACTTGTTGAGGAGCTTATTCCCTACGCTTATTCCGACGTTTATGTTGCAAGCGTTTTTTACACAATGGTTTTTGTTCCTTTTGTTTATTGGTTTATCAGAGCTATTTTTAAAATTTCTAACAATAAAATAAATATATAAAAAAGAAAGTCGGTGAAGAAATGAAAAATAACGGAAGAAAAAATAAGCGCAGCTTTATTTTGTCTTCTTTTCTTTGCGGCTTTTTAATGTTTTCGGGTGTGTCCTCGGCTATTAAACCTGACGATGACCCACAGGATTATTTTGATGCAGGCAGCGCAAAAATCAAGGTTACAAGAATAAAAGAAAGAGGAGCAACCGAAAAAAAGGGCAGACAGTTTTTTACTGTGTTTTTGATTGTTGCAATTTTTGCGGCATTCGGCGGATTGCTTTTTAATATGCAGATTGTAAACGGTGAGCAGTATGCCCTTGAAGGCTCAGCTTCTGTTTCGGTGAGCAGTGTCAGCGCAACAAGAGGTGAAATTCTTGACCGCAACGGTAAGGTCCTCGTGGGCAACCGCCAGGGCAATGCAATTATTTTTGACGCCACAAAATTCCCTTCTTATGAAGAACAGGAAAAGAGAAACGAAATTATCCTTTCTCTTATAAATCTTTTTGAAAAAAATTACGCTGAGTGGATTAACGAGTTCCCTATTTACATCAATATTGACGGTGAATATGAATTTGTGCCCGAAAGTGAATACGAAATCAAAAAAATGTTGGGCGAGGATATGCTTGACCTCAACCGCTATGCAACAGCGCAGGACTGTATGAACCAGCTTATTGAAAAATATAAGCTCGAAAAATACTCCAAAAAAGATGCGCTTAATATTGCTTCGGTCTGCTATCAGATGAAGCTTAATGTTTTCAATTCTGCCAACCCATACCGCTTTGCCGAGGATGTTGACAGCAGCATAGTTGCTTACATTAAAGAACTCAGCTCAGTTTATCAGGGCGTTGATGTGCAGATTGAAACCTACCGTGAATATCTTGACGGAACACTTGCCCCCCACATCATTGGCATGGTGGGCTCAATCGATGCCGAAGAATATGCCACCCTTAAGGAAGAGGGATATGCTATGAACGCCGTTATCGGCAAAAGCGGCATTGAACAGATTATGGAAAACTATCTTAAGGGTGAAGACGGAGAAAAAACCGTTACCGTAAATTCTGACGGCTCTGTTGAAACTGAATTTACCAAAGAGGTTAAAAACGGCAACAGCATTGTTCTCACCCTTGATGCCGATATACAGAAGGCGGCTCAGGATGCACTTAAAGAAAAGTGCGATTCAATTGAATCCCTTGTTCCTCACGGAGGCGCTGTGGTTGCCCTCAACTGCAACACGGGTGAAGTGCTTGCAATGGCAACTTACCCCTCTTATGACATCACAACCTATGGTGACGATTATTCAAAGCTTGTTAAAAACAAGGCATCGCCTTTGTGGAACAGAGCAATCCAGAGCATTTATGCTCCCGGTTCAACCTCAAAGCCTTCAACTGCCCTCGCAGCACTTGAAGAAGAGGTTATTGATGAAAACACATCACACTCCTGCCATTATTCTTACCGATACCTGGATATGACCTTCAGCTGCATCGCAAGACACGCCGATTCAAACATTGACGTGCGCCAGGCACTGCAGGATTCGTGCAACATCTTTTTCTATAAGGTGAGCCAGGAGCTTGGTGTTGAAAAAATGAACACCTACCGTGAACTTCTCGGTCTTGGTCAGTCAACAGGAATTGAACTTAAAGAAAACACAGGTGTTCTTGACTCTCCGAGTTACAGAACATCTATAAATCAGGTATGGCGACCCGGCTTTACCCTTCAGTCGGCTATCGGTCAGGCTGCCAATCTGTTTACACCTCTTCAACTTGCCAACTATTGCGCAACTATTGCCAACGGAGGAACAAGATATAATATCAACATCATCAAAGAGGTTAAAAGCTTTGATTTGTCAGAGACTATTATTTCAAAAGAGCCTTCAATCGCTGTTGAAACAGGTATAAGCAACAAAAATATCGGTATCGTTCAGCAGGGAATGAAACAGGTTATTTCAAAATCTTACACTCTTTCAAACGGAATAGGTAAGGTTGTTGACTGCGCTGCAAAAACAGGTACCAGCCAGGTTGAGCACAATGTAGGCGGAGGCAAAAAGGTTCTCACTAACGGATTTTTTATCACTTTTGCCCCTTATGACGATCCCGAAATCGCAATAGCTGTTGCTATTGAAGGTGGTCAGTCAGGCGCCAGCTGCGCTGTTGTTGCTCAGGCTATTTATGAAGAATATTTCAAAATCAACGAATCAGATGAAATAAATAATCAGACAGGTGAACTTTTAGGTTAATCAGGATACGGGGTGAAAAAATGGCAGAAAAAATTATTATAGCTTCAGGTAAAGGCGGCTCAGGCAAAACATCACTTTGTTCAGGTCTTGCGTTAGCGCTTAAAAACAACGGCAATTATGTTCTTGTTGTTGATTGTGATATTGCTCAGGGTTGTATCGATTTTATGCTCAATGAAGAAAGAAAAGCTCTTTATTCATGGGGCGATATCATCAGCGGAAATTGTGAATTGAATGATGCCGTTTATTCAGGCTGCGGTGTTGATTATCTTGTAGCCCCCGACTCTTTTAAAGATGAATATACACCCGAGGCTTTTAATAAAATTATTGATGAAATAGAAAACAGATATTCATACATTCTCTTTGACTCCCCTGCAGGAATTAAAGGAGGCTTCTCTCTCGGAGCAGGTTGCGCTGATAAAGGCATCATTGTTTCAACCCCTGATGAGATTTGTATCAAAGCTGCCGCAAGAGCAGCCGATGAGCTTTATAAAGCAGGCGTCAGCGAGGTCAAGCTTGTTATTAACCGATTTGATAAAGAAGAGACCCGTAACGGCAACTTTTATAACATTGATGAAACCATTGACGGTGTTGCTGTTCAGCTTATAGGTGTTGTTCCTGAAGATAAGGCTGTTGCTTTTGCTTCATCAACAGGTTTTCATTCTCTTAAAGACTGCCCTGCCAAAGCTGCTTATGAGAGAATTGCTATAAGAGCAGCCGGTGGATATATCAAACTTTCATTAGATAATAAAACAAAAAATTTCAAACAAAAAAAGAAAAAAGAAAAGAAAGAAAAAAAAGACAGCATCTTTGCTTTTGCAGTTAAACTTTTTGCTGTTGTGTTTGCGTTGGTGATTGCAGGTGTGGGCGGAACCACTTTGCTTGAAGTTTATAACGCAAACAGACGCCGTGAGCCGTTTTTTGAAATTCCGATGTTTACTGTTAAAACAGAAACAGGCAATATTTACAGAGGAATTCTTTATACCTTTGAGGTTGGCTACGACGATGACGGAAGAATTGTTTTATCAGAGATGAAAATCGGTGAAAGAGTAGTCGCTTCATCTATGAGCGGCAAAGGTGTGGAGAGCAGTAATGAATAATAACAAAACTATTGCAGCTGTTGCTACCCCGGCAGGAGTGGGAGGAATAGCAACCATCCGTGTTTCGGGTGACAGAGCTGTTGAGATTTGTGACAAAGTATTCCGTTCTTTTAATAAAAACAGATGTCTTTGTGATTTAAAAGGCTACCAGGCATCATACGGAAAAATTTATGACGGTGAACAGCCTGTTGACGAGGCTGTTTGCCTTGTTTTTAGAGCCCCTCACAGCTTTACGGGTGAGGATGTTGTTGAAATCACCTGCCACGGAGGAATTTTTGTTGTTAAAAAAGTTCTTCGTGTTATTCTTGATTGCGGTGCAGTCGCAGCCGGACCGGGTGAATTTTCAAAAAGAGCCTTTTTAAACGGAAAAATGGATTTATCGGGCGCTGAAGGAATTATGACTCTTATCAACTCACAGGGTGAGCAGGGAATGAGTGCAGCGCTGAATGTGCTTGAAGGTTCATTGAGCAAAAAGGTGAGTGAAATCAACAATTCTTTGATAGAAATCTGCGCTCATATATCAGCGTGGGTTGACTACCCTGATGAAGAAATTGAAGAATTGAACGAAGCTGAATTTTTAAAAACAGTTTCTTTTGCCAAGCAGGAGATAAAGTCTTTGCTTGACCGGTTTGACAGCGGTATGGCAGTTACCGGCGGAGTTGAAGCAGCAATTATCGGCAAACCTAACGCAGGTAAGTCAACTCTTATGAATCTGATGACAGGTTATGACCGTTCAATCGTTACCGACATTGAGGGAACCACCCGTGATGTTGTTGAAGAAACAGTAAATATTGACGGATGTATTCTTCGTCTGTCAGATACGGCAGGTATCCGTGAAACAGGTGACACTGTTGAAAAAATCGGTGTTGAACGCAGCCGTGAAAAAATTAAAAGAAGTTCAGTTGTTATCGCCGTTTTTGACTCAGGTGATGAATTGAGCAAAGAAGACAAAGAGCTTATTTCTCTTTGTAAAGATAAGCCTGTTATCCCTGTTCTGAATAAAAGCGACAAAGCTCAGAAAATCGACAGAGACTACATCGTTTCAACATTAGGTGAGCCTGTTGAGATGAGCGCTGTTGACGGTGTTGGGCTTCAGGAACTTAAAGATAAAATAACAACAACTCTGGGCACTAAAAACTTTGACCCCAACGCAGCCATGCTGACAAACGAGCGTCAGCGTCAATGCTGCCTTAAAGCTGTTGAGTCACTCAATGAGGCTGAGAATGCTCTGGATATGGGTGTCACTCTTGATGCGGCAGGGGTTTGTATTGACGATGCCGTTTCAGCTTTGCTTGAGCTGACAGGCGAAAAAGCATCCCAGGCAGTTGTTGATAAAGTTTTCAGTAATTTTTGTGTAGGAAAGTAATATGGAGTATTTTGCAAAACAATATGATGTTGCCGTAATAGGAGCAGGTCACGCCGGAATTGAGGCGGGGCTTGCTGCTGCACGTCTTGGTGTTGAAACAGGTGTGTTCACCGTCAATCTTGACTGGGTGGGCAACCTCCCCTGCAACCCTTCAATAGGCGGCACTTCAAAAGGCCATCTTGTGCGTGAAATTGATGCCCTCGGCGGTGAAATGGGTAAAGCTGCTGACGCAAACACTCTTCAGAGCCGTATTCTTAATTTAGGTAAAGGCCCTGCCGTTCACTCATTGAGAGCTCAGATTGACAGACGTCCTTATTCCGAATATATGAAGCAAGTGATGGAAAGTCAGGAAAATCTTGAAATCCGTCAAGCTGAAATTGTTAAATTAGAAAAAACAGATGACGGTCTGTGGACAATGAAAACAAACCTCGAAGCTGTTTATAAAGCTAAGTGCGTGATTATTGCTACCGGAACTTTTCTTGGCGGTTGGGTTTATGTTGGTGATGTCGCTTATGAAAGCGGCCCTGACGGAATGTTCCCTGCCAAAGAACTTTCAGCTTCATTAAAAGAAATGAATATTCCGTTGAGAAGATTCAAAACAGGCACACCTGCCCGAGTCAACAAACGAAGTGTCAACACCGATGTTCTTGAGCAGCAGCTTGGTGATGAAAGAATAGTTCCCTTCTCTTTTGACAATAATTCTAAAATAGAAAATAAAATGTGTTGTTATGTAACATACACAAATGAGCAGACAAAAAAGATTATTCTTGATAACCTTCACCGTTCTCCCCTTTACGGAGGAAAAATTGACGGTAAAGGCCCTCGCTATTGCCCGAGTATTGAAGATAAGATTGTCCGTTTTCACGAAAAAGAAAGACATCAGATTTTTGTAGAGCCTTGCGGATATAACACTCAGGAGATGTATCTTCAGGGATTGTCCTCTTCTTTGCCCGAAGATGTGCAGATCGCTTTTATGCACACTATCCCCGGCCTTGAAAATGCTCAGATGATGCGAACTGCTTATGCTATTGAATATGACTGCGTTGACCCCACAGCTCTTGATGCGACTCTTGAGTTTAAAGAGCATAGCGGACTTTTTGGCGCAGGTCAGTTTAACGGCTCAAGCGGATATGAAGAAGCTGCTGCTCAGGGTCTTGTGGCAGGTATCAACGCTGCAAGAAAGGTGCAGGGCAAAGAGCCTGTTGTTCTTGAGCGTTCAGGCTCATATATAGGAACTCTTATAGATGACCTTGTTACAAAAGGTTGTTCCGACCCTTACAGAATGATGACTTCCCGTTCAGAGTATCGTTTGCTTCTTCGTCAGGATAATGCTGACAGAAGACTTACTCCCCTTGGCTATGAGCTTGGTCTTATCAGTCAGGAGCGATATGAAAAATACCTTGAAAAAATCAGACTTATTGAGATCGAAAGAAAAAGAGCAGAGAAAGTTGTTATAAGCCCTTGTGACGAGCTTAATGAAATTCTTGTTTCACGTGAAACATCGCCTATAACAACAGGTGTCCGTTTTGCCGAGCTTATTAAAAGACCTCAGCTTAATTACGATTTACTTGCAGAGTTTGACACTACCCGACCTGACCTGCCTTATGAAATTTTTGAGCAGGTTGAGATCGACATTAAGTATGAGGGTTACATAAAACGACAAAAAGCCCAGGTTGATGAGATGCATCGACTTGAGGTGCGTACACTTCCGGCTGATATTGATTATGAGTCTGTTACAGGTCTTCGCCTTGAAGCCAGAGAGAAGCTTAATAAAATCAGACCAAAGAGTGTTGGTCAGGCTTCAAGAATTTCAGGTGTCAGCCCTGCAGATATATCTGTGTTGCTGATTTATCTTGAAAAGGAGGGCAAGTGATGATAAATAAAGATTTTTTAAAATCAAAGGCATCAGAGATTGGCGTCAGCCTTGACTCCGAAAGCCTTGAGCGTTTTGATAAATATGCCGATATGCTTGTGGAAACAAACAAAACCCTCAACCTTACGGCTATCACCGAACCTGATGAAATTGTTACAAAGCATTTTTGTGATTGCCTTACTCTTCTCAAAGAGGTGGATATTCCTCAGGGTGCGAAGCTTATTGATGTTGGTACGGGGGCAGGTTTTCCCGGAATTGTGCTTCTCATAGCCCGACCTGATTTAAAAATAACTCTTATGGACTCAACAAACAAGCGCCTTGTTTTTGTTCAGAGCGTTGTTGACGCTCTCGGTCTCGAGGCTGATGTTGTTCACTCAAGAGCTGAAGAAGCAGGTAAAAGCCCTCGTTTTCGTGAGAAGTATGATTTTGTTACTGCGAGAGCTGTTGCAAATATGCAGACCCTTTCAGAGTATTGTCTTCCCTTTTTGAAAGTCGGCGGACTTTTTGCTGCGATGAAAGGCGCAAAAGCCTCTGATGAATTAGATGTTGCAAAAGGCGCAATTAAAATTCTCGGCGGTCAGGTTCATTCTTCAAAGGAGTTCAATCTCTTTGATTGCGGTGAAAGAAGTATTCTCTGCGTCAAAAAGATTTCGCAAACTCCGTCAAAATATCCGAGAGCATCGGCACAGATTGCCAAAAAGCCTCTCGCATAAGTCGTTTTCAGGGGAATTGCCCCGATGAAAATATCTGGACATCCTTTCGGCTGTGTGTTACCTTCAAGGTAGCTCACAGCTTTTATTTTTTGAAAGGATAATGTTAATGGTAAAATTCAGCGAAAAATTAAAACGATGCGGTGAAGTGGTGGAGATTCCTGTCAACAGCATTTTGCCCAACCCGAACCAGCCACGCAAGACTTTTGATTGGGGTGACCTTGAAGAATTGGCGCAGAGCATCTGCCATAACGGATTGCTTCAGCCCGTAACCGTCAGAGAGTCAGGCAACAAGTTTGAGCTTGTTGCAGGTGAAAGGCGACTGAGAGCCTGTAAAATGGCAGGTCTTGCTGCGATTCCTGCCATAGTGGTTTCTGTCAGCGATGAAAAATCTGCTGTTCTCGCTGTTACAGAAAATCTTCAGCGCAGGGATCTTCACTTTTTTGAGGAGGCTGCAGCTATAGCGGAGCTTATACGCAGCTTTGGTATGGACAGAGATAAGGTGGCAAAAAAGCTCGGCAAATCCCCTTCTGTTATTTCAAACAAGCTGAGATTGTTAAAGCTTCCTGCCGAAATACAAAAACGAATCACATCAGGCGGACTCACCGAGCGCCATGCAAGAGCAATTCTGCGCCTGAGTGATTTTGAGTTGATGAGCAGCGTGGTGGACGCTGTTGTTTCAAACCGGTTAAATGTGGCTGAAACCGATCTGCTGATTGACGGCCTTGTGTCAGACAACTCAACAAAGTCAGCTCAGAGCTCTCAAAAAAAGACGGCAAGAGCTTTTCGTGACGCTAAAATCATAATCAACACCCTTGACCGTGCTGTTGACACCATCAGAAAAAACGGCATCGATGCAATTTCGGCTCACAGAGAAACAGATTCTTTTGTAGAGTATGTTGTGAGAATACCGAAATAAGGATTGTTGTTTCACGTGAAACATTGACAAAAAACATAGCTGAATGTATAATTAACAGGCAAATGAAACTAAAGGATTTGATATATATGGGAAAAATTATAGCAGTTGTTAATCAGAAAGGCGGCGTGGGTAAGACCACATCTGCCGTAAACCTTGCTGCGGCAGTGGGTTCAAAGGGCAAAAAGGTGCTTCTTGTTGACATTGACCCTCAGGGAAACGCTACAAGCGGAATGGGTCTTAATAAGCGTGAGCTTGAAAAATCTTCTTATGATGTTATAATCAACGGCACTCCTGCCCGTGAAGTTATTAACAAAACCGAGTTTGACGGTGTTGATGTGTTACCGGCTAATATGAATCTTGCAGGTGCAGAGCTTGAGCTTGTTGACGCTGACCGTCGTGAGTCCAGCCTTAAAACGGCTCTTGCGTTGGTAAAAGCCGAGTATGACTATATTTTTATGGATTGTCCCCCCTCTCTTGGTCTTATAACTCTCAACGCTCTTTGCGCTTCAGACACGGTGCTTGTGCCTATTCAGTGTGAATACTACGCTCTCGAAGGCCTTTCACAGCTTATGGCAACAATCCGTCAGGTCAAGCGTTTATATAACCCTATGATTGAGATTGAGGGCGTTTTGCTCACAATGTATGACGGCAGACTTAATCTTACAAATCAGGTTGTTGAGGAGCTTAAACGCTTTTTCCCCAAAAAAGTATATAACACCCCCATTCCGAGAAATGTCAAGCTTTCAGAGGCGCCCAGCTACGGTCAGCCCGTAATGTATTATGACAAAAACTCAAAGGGTGCCCACGCATACAATGACCTTGCAGACGAATTTATAAAGAAAAGTGTATAATCGGAGGAAGTAAAATGGCAGCTAAAAAAAGTGGATTAGGCAGAGGTCTTGACGCTCTGTTTGCAGATAATTCAGTTGAAGAGTCTTCACAGACCCCTGTTAAGCTTAAAATAATGGAAATTGAACCCAACCGTGAGCAGCCGAGAAAGATTTTTGACGAGTCGGCTCTGAGCGAACTTGCTGACAGTATCGCAACTCACGGCGTGATTCAGCCTTTGCTTGTGCGCCCCATAAAAGACGGAGGCTATCAGCTTGTGGCCGGTGAACGCCGTTGGCGTGCCGCCAGAATAGCAGGACTTACCGAAGTTCCTGTTGTTATCAAAGACCTGACAGACAGCGAAACTGTTGAACTCGCTATGGTTGAAAATCTTCAGCGTGAAGACCTCAACCCTCTTGAAGAAGCTTTAGGCTACAAATTTATGATGGAAAAGCTTTCAATCACTCAGGATGAAGCTGCGCAGAAGGTGGGCAAGTCACGACCTGCTGTGGCGAATGCGTTGCGTTTGCTTAAGCTCCCTGATGAAATTCAGACAATGGTAGAAAATAAACAGCTCTCCCCCGGTCATGCAAGAGCTTTGTTGGCTTTTGAAAGTGAAGCTCAGATGCTTGAGGTTGCAAAGCTGATCGTTTCAAAGGGTCTCTCTGTGCGTGAGATTGAAAAAATGGCTCAAAATTCCAAAAAAGAAATAAAACCCAAAGCAACCAAAAAGCGTGACACATACTTCGATGAGGTCGAACTCGCCCTCTCTGAAGCAACCGGAAGAAAAATTAAGGTTAAAGAAACCTCCAAAACAATCGAAATCGAGTTTTTTGATAAAGACGACCTCGCCAAAATCGCCAAAGCGATGCAGGATTGATGAGTAACGGGCGCATTAAGCCTCCCCCGAAGATCGGCATACTTACTTCTTCACTATTACCTCTTACTTCTTACTTGCTTTCACCCCCTCAGTCACTTCGTGACAGCTCCCCCTATTGCAATA
>JAZRME010000240.1:0-1499 GCA_045647325.1 Acutalibacteraceae bacterium
GCCCACAGAACGACATGGCTACGATCCGACTTGGCTATCCCCCCGAAGAGGCTGTTATGCGTCCCGATTATATGAAGCTTCGCTTTTTGCGCTCAAAAACTGATTTTGAGCTTACACCTTGTGTTCGTGGCTGCAAAATCAGACTTACATACCCTCAGGGCAGAACTCCTTATTTTTCACTTCTTCCTGTCAAAGGTAATTATCATTTTGAGTTTGATGCTGAGCTCAACGCTGTTAAAGGCTGGACTGACGGTCAGAGCGGTACTCCTACACCGGGTTTCAAAACATATATTATTGTCAAGTTTGATAAGCCTGTCAATAAAGATAAAACTTATTTCGGTGAATCCGAAAACGGAACTGACAAAGCTTATATCCATATTGCCTTTGATGATACTGTTATCAACGCTGATGTTTCATCTTCATACATAAGCTTTGAACAGGCTCTTGAAAATATGAAGCAGGATTGTGAAGGCAGAACCTTTGATGATATAAAAGCTCAGGCTGAATCCCTTTGGGAAGAATATCTTTCCAGAATTGAGATTGAATCTGACTGCGAAAAACAGCTCAGAACATTTTATTCCTGTATGTATCGTACCGGCTTGTTCCCTCACAAAGCTTTTGAAATCACTTCTGACGGCAAAAAGGTTCATTATTGCCCCGCTGACGGAAAGGTTTATGAAGGTGTGCGTTACACCGACAACGGATTCTGGGATACTTACCGTTCTGAATTTCCGCTTCTTGCTCTTATCGGCAGAGAAGAATACGCCGAAATGCTCGAAGGCTTCATTGTTGACTACAAAGAGGGCGGCTGGCTTCCCCGTTGGCCCTCAATCGGTGAAAGAGGATGTATGCCGTCAACCTTGCTTGATGCTGTTATCGCTGATGCCGCCGTTAAAGGAATTATTGGCGGAGAGCTTCTTGAAACAGCTCTTGAGGGTATGCTCAACCACGCTAATAACGATGCTCCTGATGAAGATTACGGACGAGAGGGTGCGAGTGAATATGTTAAACTCGGTTATGTGCCTAAAGATAAATTCGGCGATAATGTAAATCTCACTCTTGATGCAGCTTACGGTGATTTCTGCATAGCTAAGGTTGCTGAAGTTCTCGGCAGGGATGATCTTGTTGATGAGTATATGGCACGTTCCAGAAACTATAAAAATCTCTTCGATGCCGAAACGGGCTTTATGAGAGGTAAAAACTCTGACGGTTCGTTTGATGACGGTTTTGACCCTTACGATTGGGGAGGAGACTATACCGAAGGCAGCGCATGGCAGAGCTCATTTGCAGTGCCTCACGATTTTGAAGGTCTGAGCGAACTTTATGGCGGCAAAGAGAAGCTTATCGCTAAGCTGGACGAACTTTTCTCGGTAAAACCTGATTATAATATCGGCGGATACAATGTTGAAATTCACGAAATGACAGAAATGGCAGCTGTTGACTTTGGTCAGTGTTCAATTTCCAATCAGCCCAGCTTCCATATTTCCTATATTTATGCT
>JAZRME010000241.1:0-1298 GCA_045647325.1 Acutalibacteraceae bacterium
CATGGCTACGATCCGACTTAGAAAATGATAAGGGTCATTTTATTGGAACGGGAAAAGCTTTTGTAAATGGTGATTATGATAAGTTGGTTTCGTTTGCAAAGCAAAAAGCCGAAGAACGAAAGTATAAAGATATGATAGTGAAAATGATATTCAGATAATTAGCTAAAAGTCCCGACGAAATCCGTCGGGTCTTTTTCTTCGACAAAAAATTAACAAAAACTATTGATTATCATTTTTTAAAAGTGTATAATTGTTGGTGACTAAAAAATGCCTGTGTAATCGGGCGTTAAAACATAGGAGGTAATACTATGAACTACAATATGCAGCTCACTGCGGATGAAGTTGAAATTCTCAACGGCTCCAAGGGTGAAGCAATGGCAAAGGTTATGAAAACCCTTGTTATGTACGGTGACGCTTTCGGTGCAACCAAAATGGTTCCCGTAACAAGCGAAATGGGTCATCTTGTTACAAGCTTCGGTCTTAAGGTTATGAGCCCTGTTTATGATCTTATGGATAAGCTTATTGAAGGCGGCGCTCTTTCAGCTCAGAAATTTTCTGTTGACCCCAAGCCCGTTGACCCCAATGTTCCCTCAAGTTTTCTTAAAAACATTGTTTTCAACAAGTTTATGTATTCTATGCAGGATAACTACGACGCTCAGCTTCGTAAGCTCGGTCTTGTTGATGACAAATCATATACCTGCACCTGCTATATGGACGAAGTAGGCAACATCCCCAACAAGGGCGAGGTTCTTTCATGGGCTGAGTCTTCAGCTGTTGTTTATGCTAACTCCGTTCTCGGCGCAAGATGTAACCGTAACTCAGGTATCATCGAGCTTTTCGGTTCAATCGTAGGCAAGGTTCCTTATTTTGGTCTTGTTACTGATGAGGGCAGAAAGGCTACATGGATTATTGAAGTTAAAACAACCAAAAAGCCCGAAGCTCAGGTTCTCGGTTCAGCTATCGGTATGAAGGTTATGGAAGATGTTCCTTTTGTTAAAGGTCTTGATAAGTGGATCGGCACAACTCTTGACGGCGACACAAAGGCATATCTTAAAGATTTTGGCGCTGCTACAGCTTCAAACGGTGCTGTTGGTCTTTATCACATCGAAAACCTCACTCCCGAAGCAGTTGAACAGGGCGAAAGCCTTATCGCTGACGGCGCTCAGGTTTATGTTATTGATGACGCTGAACTTGAAAGAGTTAAGTCAAATTATCCTGTAATGTGGAAAGATAAAAACGCAACTCCCAAGCTTTGCTTCATCGGTTGCCCCCATCTTTCACACGCTCAGCTTATTGAG
>JAZRME010000242.1:0-1743 GCA_045647325.1 Acutalibacteraceae bacterium
ATGATTATGTGACAAAGCCCTTTTCTCCGTCTGAACTTATGGCGAGAGTCGATGCTATTTACCGAAGAGTCGCTATGCTTGAAAAACCTGTTGAGTCAAGCGATGAGATTGTGTCGGGTCCGTTCAGATTAAACACAAGAAACAGAATTCTTACCAAAAACAACATACTGATTGATCTGACTCAGGTTGAGTTTCAGATTTTGCAGTATTTTTTCGAAAATCAGGGTTCGGCCCTCAGCCGAACTGCTATTTTACAGAAGGTGTGGGGCGAGGGTCACGAGGATGAAGACAAGATTGTAGATGTCAACATCAGACGAATCCGCAAAAAAATTGAGGAACAGCCTTCAAACCCCAAACATCTTCTTACAATCTGGGGATTGGGATATAAATGGGTGTCCTGATAAATTTGTAATTTTATAAAAAAGGAGTGAACAAAATGACAAAGCGTGCAGACAAAAAAACACCTAAGCTTGTAGGTCTTACAAAGCGCTGGTTTCTTAAATCTGCTTTGATGACAATTGCAATTCTTGCAATTCTCTGTGTTGTCAGTTCACTTCTTGTAAGGTCATATTATTACGAGTCAGTTTCAAATAAGCTCAAAAGCTATTCAAACGGAATAGCAACTCATTATTTTGATAACTACAAATCTGACGCTGAATTTGCCAATGGCGCCCGTGAGTATGTTGCCGAGTTTTCAGAAAAATCTTTTATTGAAGTATGGGTTATTGACAATAAAGGCAAGGTGATTATTTCATCAAGCGGTTTTAGTGTTGAATACCCTGAGATGCCTGACTATTATGAGGCTGTTGACAGCGAAGAAGAGATGCTTTACACCACGTGGACAGGTAATCTTCATTCAGGTGAAAAGATAATGTCTGTGACAAACCTGATAAAATATGATGACGGTGAAATCAGGGGAGCTGTGAGGTATATAACTTCTCTTGAGGCTGTCGATGAGCAGCTTGTCGGAATTTATATTGTAATAACACTTTTATTCCTGCTTCTCGTTGGTCTGGTGATGATTTCAGGTTTGATTTTTGTCAGCTCCATAGTTAAACCTATAAGAGAAATCAATGAAGCAACAAAACTGATTGCCGGCGGCAATCTGGAGGCGAGAATTGACCATTATCTTTATAATGATGAGATTGGTCAGTTATGCGCTTCAATTAACAATATGGCAACAGAAATCAGCGCTGCTGACAGGCTTAAAAATGACTTTATTTCAACTGTTTCCCATGAATTGAGAACACCTCTTACTGCTATTAAGGGATGGGGTGAAACATTGCTTCAGGTCAGTGACACAGATCCTGTCCTTACCCAGAGGGGTATGAATGTTATTATTGATGAAGCAACACGCCTTTCAGGAATTGTTGAGGAGCTTCTCGATTTCTCAAGAATTCAGAACGGCGGACTAGCATTGAGAATAGAAAAAATGGATGTTCTTGCCGAGCTTGATGAAACAGTGTTTGCTTTTAAAGACCGTTCTACAAGAGAAGGTGTTGATCTTGTTTACAACGCTCCGGATTTACCGGCTCCTATGGACGGTGACGCTGACCGAATCAAGCAGGTTTTTGTCAACATTCTTGACAATGCCCTTAAATACACAAAGCAGGGCGGTAAAATTCTGGTCTCAGCAGCTATAGCGGATGACGTTATCTTAATTACGATTGTTGATACCGGTTGCGGAATTTCACCTGAAGACCTGCCCCATATCAAAGAGAAGTTTTATAAAACAAATATGAC
>JAZRME010000243.1:0-7702 GCA_045647325.1 Acutalibacteraceae bacterium
ATTGAGTTGAGGAAGTTTGCCAGATCAACTATATGTGGTTCTTTGGCTGCGTTTTCTATAACGGTCAGGCCTTTGGCTCTGACAGCAGCGAGCATAAGATTCATCGTAGCGCCGACTGACACAACATCAAGATAAATAAGACCGCCTGAAAGACCGTCAGAATCAGCGTCAATCATAGCATTCTCTTTAAGATTGACCTCTGAGCCGAGAATTTCAAAGCCTTTAAGATGCTGGTCGATAGGTCTCACACCAAAGTTACAGCCACCGGGCATAGCAACCTTTGCCCTGCCGAATCTTGAAAGCAAAGCACCGATAAAGTAATAAGAAGCTCTGAGGTGCTTTGTCATATCATGAGTAACTACATAAGAGTTAATTGTGCTTGAGTCTATCTCGACAGTTGTTTTGTCTATATGTCTTACCCTTGCTCCCAACTGATGAAGAATGCGAAGCATCATTGAAACGTCGCTGATATCAGGCACATTTTCAATAACACAGACATCCTGAGCGAGTATGGTCGCAGGGAGAATACCAACTATTGCATTTTTTGCGCCGCTGATGGTAACCTCACCTTTAAGAGGGTTACCACCGTTTATGAAGATTTTATCCATAACCGGGCCACTCCCTAAATTTATTTATAAGCCGATTATATTCGGCAGACTACTACATATTGTTTATACTGATTGATTATATCACCATTTGTTGAAAAAATAAAGTCTTTTTTAATATTTTTTTAATAATTTTTTACAAATGTAGTTTTAATTCCCAAACAGAAACATAACGACATAGTCTGTCGATATTTTGCTCTTCATATTGAATTATTATCTGCTGACAAATTTATATACTACACTAAGTTATGGAGTTGAAGTGATTTTTTTGTCAACCTGATTTTTTGTGGGCATTGACGGAATTGCTCCGCTTGAAGAAACTGAAATTCCGGCAGCGACACATGCAAAATCAACAGCTTCTCTGAGGCAATTATTTTTATTTGTAACAAAATTTTCAAGACTGTCAATTTTTGAAAGAAAAGCCCCGAAAAAAGTGTCACCTGCTCCGTTGGTGTCAGCCACTGTCACTTTAAGAGCCTCACAATAACCTGAATCAGACTCAGTTTTAAAAAACGCACCTTTCTCACCGAGAGTGACAACAACAATTTTCACTCCCTCTGAGAGCAATTTCTGAGCTCCGATTTCAACATCTGTTTCACCGGTGATAAGATAAAGCTCTTCATCTGACACTTTTATTATATCTACAAATTTCAATAAACAACGCATTTTAGCCACAGCTTCGGTTTTGTCATCCCAAAGAAGCGGTCTGTAATTAGGGTCATAGGTGATGATGGCGCCATTTTGCTTAGCTGACATCACAGCTGTTGAAACAGCCGAAAAGCAAGGTTCATCAGTTAACGAAACCGAACCGAAATGAAAAATGTCAGCTGAATTTATCATATCATAATCAAGCTCATTTTCATCAAGATTAATATCGGCACAATTTTTTCTGTAAAAAGAAAAACTGCGCTCTCCCCCATTATCAAGGCTGACAACGGCAAGAGTTGTTTTGAACTCATCTGACATTACAACAGCGCTGACATCAACCTTTTTATCTTCAAGGGTTTTAATAAGCATTTTACCAAAAGCATCGTTACCCACCTTGCCTATAAAGGCTGTGTGGCTACCCATAAGCGAGGCTGCTACAGCAACATTGGCAGGTGCTCCGCCGGGATTAGCTGCATATTGCATAACTGAGTCACATTCTCCCGTTTGTGTCAGATCAACAAGTAATTCACCAATTGTTACAATTTTCATAAAATCACCAATATCTTAAAAGTCAAATACAGCTTTTACAGAGATATCTGCAAAGCTGTATCCGGGATAATCATTAAAAGGCTTCAGCGATTATCTGATGCCATACTTTTCGATAATATAGTCCATATCCTTATCGCCACGACCTGAAAGGTTGATAAGAATTGAGCCCTTGCCCATTTCTCTGGCAAGTTTCATACCATAAGCAACAGCATGAGAACTTTCGATAGCAGGAATAATTCCTTCAAGACGAGAAAGAGTAAAGAACGCATCAATTGTTTCATCATCATTAACAACATCATATTTAACTCTGCCAAGATCGTGAAGAAATGCATGTTCAGGACCTGATGATGGATAGTCAAGACCACTGGCAACAGAATATACAGGGGCAGGTTCGCCGTTTTCGTCTTTGAGCATGATAGAATTAAAGCCGTGCATAATGCCCTCTTCACCGTATTTAAGGCTGGCAGCGTGGTCGCCAAGAGTCGCTCCCCTGCCTAAAGGCTCAACACCGTAAATATCAACAGGATCATTAAGAAAGCCTGAGAAAAGACCCATAGCGTTTGAACCGCCACCGACACAAGCAACAATTGCATCGGGAAGTTCACCTGTCATATTAACAAACTGCTCTCTTGCTTCAATACCAACAACGCTCTGGAAATCACGCACCATCATAGGGAACGGATGAGGTCCGAGAACAGAACCGATGCAATAAATTGCAGTTTTATATTCTTTGCAATAAGCGTCAAATGCAGCGTCAACAGCCTCTTTAAGAGTCTGAAGGCCGTGAGTAACCTCAATAACATTCGCACCGAGAATTTTCATTCTTGCAACATTAGGAGCCTGTTTTTTAATATCAACAGCACCCATATAAATGTCGCACTCAAGGCCGAAATATGCAGCAGCAGTTGCCAGAGCAACACCATGCTGACCTGCACCGGTTTCAGCGATAACCTTTTTCTTGCCCATATATTTTGCAAGAAGAGCTTCACCCATACAGTGATTAAGTTTATGAGCACCGCTGTGATTAAGGTCTTCACGCTTAGCATAAATCTGAACATTACCTATTGAAGCTGAAAGTCTCTCAAGGTATGAAATAGGTGTAGGTCTGCCCTGAAATTCCTTACGGATGCGACGAAGTTCACTGATAAACTTGCTTGATTTACAGATTGTAAAATAAGCCTCTGTTATCTCAACCATAGCTCTTTTTAAATCTTCATTCACATAAGCTCCACCGTACTTGCCGAAGAAGCCGTCCTTATCAGGATAATTTTTTAAATAAGTATCAAAGTTTACATTGTTAAATTCCATAAATATTCCTCCAAAAAACAAAATCGCCCTTGACAGATTTATTTCTGTCAAGGACGAATAAAACACTTTATCCGCGGTGCCACCCTGATTGATGCAGTGCATCCACTTTTCGTACCATCATACGCTGCCGTTGTTAACAGAGTGCCTCTCCGTCTTACCTACTGAATTCAGTTCGCCCTCAGAAGTCCATTCTTTTTAAACTGATGCATCGCAATCACACCATCTGCGACTCTCTTGGCCACCATAATTAAAAATACTACTCTTCGTCAACAGTTTAGATTATATTACTACTCATTTTAAAAAATGTCAAGTATTTTTATATGTTAAATTTTGCTGACAAGACCTGTTGAATATTGCAAAACCATAAGAGCGTCCTGGCTTGTGACTCTGCCGTCTTTGGTGCAATCAGCTTTTGAAACCACATCGGGGGTTGACTCAACAATACCTGTTGCAACCTGAAGAATGGTCAAAGCATCGCTTGAGTTGATTTTTAAATCACGATTGACATCACCGACTTTAATCACGTCTGCGCCCTGAACCTCATAAATCACAGTGTCTTCTCCGATTGCTTCAAGAATGACAAACTGTTTGCCTATCTGGAAAGCATACATAGCATAATCAAAAACAAGTGTCTTTTTCTCAGCACCCTGCCAATAGCTCTTATCTGACAATGTTACAGTATAATAATCATCAAGACTCTTATCAAAAACTCTGATTTCATCTTCATAACACATATAAAGTTGTGAGCCACCTTCATAGTAGCAAATAAGAGCATCCATATCAACAGAGTCAACAGTCACTTCTTTGAAGTTATTTGATGAATCTATTGCATACATCACATATTCGTCTTCATCATAATCCCAGACGGTGACATAAACTGTATCAAACAAATAGTCAACTGTATAGAAAAAGTCCATCTCTCCGTCATAAATTACGGTTTCATCACCTGTCTGAGCATTAACTGATACAACTTTTAAAGAAGCAAGTGAATCCTCATCAGTGAAATAATCTTCCGGGTATATCTCTTCAAATCTGATTAAAGTATTATTTTCAGCTGAATAGCTTGCATAAAAGGAATAACTTCCATCCCCTTCATAATCATAATAGCTGCTTAAAAACGGACCGCAGAGCTTATCTTCAGCAAAAATATAGCTGCCATCTTCACAGCATATCAGCAAATTATTGTCGTATGTAAATTCGTAATAAAGATTAAAATCTTCGCTGTATATTGTAGTCTCGTGGGTATAATGAGTTTCCCATGTTACAAAATCTTTAGTTGTGTAAAATACGCTTTTACCTTTTGTGGTGAAATCATCTTCATAAGTCGGAACATAATCGCCGTCAATAAAAACCCACTCATCGTTCACATAACACATAAAACCATTGTCATAGTCATACATTCGCCAATATTCAGCCTGAACAACATCGTCATTGGTTGTAACATAGTGCTTTTCAAAGTTTCTGAAATCTTCTGTAGATACAAAGAAGCTGTCGATCAAAAAAGGTTCTTCATAATATCCTTCTAATTCCTCGTCATATACATCTCTCAAATCGAAGAAATATAAATAGAATATAAATTTATCGCCATCAGTTCTTGCAAATACAACCTCATAATCATCACACTCAGGAGCAACTGAGCTAAAATCAACCTCAAAATAACTATAACCGTTTGTGGTATAAAAATATTTATCATCATACTCATTATAGTTTATGAATTCAAAACATTTAATCGTATTTTTTTCATTACTCAAATAGTAATATGCTTCATATCCGTCAATTTCAGGAGCATAATGCTCAACAATCTGCCCCGCAAAAGACATAACAGCGAAAGATGAGCAAAGAATCACTACACTCATAACTGTTGCAACAAGCTTAAACAATTTATTTTTCATACATATTCCTCCTTTGGGATCTGTAATTTAATTATATCTTATTATTTTTAAAAGTCAACAAAACTTAACCGAGCGTCATTATAAGACCTGTAGCATATTGAAGCACACTCAACGCATCAGAAGAATTGATCAACCCATTACTGTCAACATCAGCAACCTCTGATTGATTTTCATCGAGAGTTTTAATTCCTGTTGCGCTCTGCAAAATACCCAGCGCATCTGAAGACACAACTCTGTTGTCACCGTCAACATCACCTGTTTTTATCAAAGGTGTGATAACAGCACCCGAAGGGTCTTCATACATAGCAAAAATCTTGCCGTTAAACACATTCCACATAGCGGTATCGTATTTTTTTGAAAATCTGTAGCCGCTGCACTGACCGTTATCAAAAGCATAAAGTCTGTTGCCGATACCTGCATAAAATTTATTATTTATGACCTTACCGTAAAAAATTTCAACCATACTCTCTTCTGAAAAAATAACCTTATATTTTAAATCACCGTCAAAAGAGCAGACGCTTGTAATTAAATTATTATCATAAACAGTAAAATAAATGCAGTCATCTGTCTGATAAGCCCGGTATTGTTTATCACCATCGCCGTGATACAATGTCTGTGTCGTTCCGTCTTTATAATCTGCTTTGACAATATCATAATAACTTCCGTCGCCGGTGTAATATTGCTTGATTATAAAGAATGAGTCAGGGTGAGAGCTGAGAGTCATATATCGGCAGATATGTCCTTTGACATCATCTGTTTCACTAAAAAATGATTTATAAGTTTCAAAATCAGTTGTAGCTATAGTTTTTGATATAACTGTTGAGGTTGAAGTATATCCTAATATATCTTCCGTTTTTGTTTTTTTAATATCAACCACAAGGCCATTATTTAATGTTGTATATCTGAATGAATAGTAATTATAAACACCCGGAATAATCAATCCATCTTCATAAGGTACGCTATATATAACCTCCTCCGGAGTGTAACAGGTGTTCCAATTCACAAAGTCTGTGGTTGTGTAATATATACCCTTTCCTTTGGTCTGATAAGAGTTTCTTTCTGTAATTATGTAATCTGTATTTGCATAAACAAAAGTGTCACCAACAAAGCCAAATGCCGAAAGTTCATAATATCTGTCAAACTCATTAAAAACACTGTCATCATTCTGATTTATTGTAAACGGGTATGTTTTGTATTGAGCAAAATCTTCTGTTGTTATAATCATAGAGCCGTTAAATTTGTAATCATAACCTACAGCCGAACCGTCAGGCATCTCATCTGTAACAAACATATTATATAAATCAACAAGTATAACAAACATATCGCCTTTAACGGTGTAGTCAATGATTTCAAAATAATTACTTCCCTGAGGCAACAAATCTGTAAAATCGAGAGCCCTGTAACTATTTAAACTTTCTTCGATAACACCAAGGGCAAGATAACCGTCTTTTTTATGTTCAAAACACACAAGTATTTTAGACTCTGATTGATTATGAACAAGCTCGGACACATTAAAATTGTCGGTTGAAATTGTTGAATCATCCTCTGACGCAACAGAGCAGATACACATAGACGCAAAAACAACAACCAGACATAAAAGCAGCGATATCAATCTATAAATTCCTTTTTTCATAATCTTACCTCCGGTGGCATATTTATAATTTTATTATACACTTCATCACATTTATGTCAAGAAAAATCAACTGCCAATATATAGCAAAACAGACTGCACAAAAAAGTGCAGTCTGTCAAAAAATCAAGAATTAAAGAGTGCGGATATCTTCTTCTGTAACAAGCTCAATTCCTTTTGAAGCAAGGAGCTCTGAAGCCTTGTCATTATCTTCAACTCTGAGAACAACATAAGCATGTTTGCCTGATACTGTGATAAAAGCGTAAACATACTCAACGTTAATGTCAGCCTCAGCAAGATATTCAAGCACCTGATGAAGTCCGCCAGGTACGTCAGAAACTGAAACAGCAATAACCTGTGTAGCTGACACTACACAATTTTCTTCATGCAAAGCAGCTTTTGCTTTTTCTGTGTCGCTTACGATAAGACGGAGAATTCCGAAGTCCTGTGTATCAGCAACACTCAAAGCACGGATGTCAACACCTGCATTAGCAATTGCTCTTGTGATTGTAAGGATTGTGCCTTTTTTGTTTTCAACAAAAACTGATAACTGATTGATAGCCATAAATAAATCCTCCTTAATAAAGCTTTCTCTTATCTATAACTCGAACTGCCTTGCCTTCACTTCTTACGATAGATTTAGGCTCAACAATACGAACTTTTGCATAAATGCCGAGAACTGATTTCAACGCATCTGTAATTTCTTTTTCTTTAACATTGAGCTCATTAACAGTGTCTGAGAAAAGTTCAGGTGTCATTTCAACAAGAACCTCGATTGAGTCAGAGTTATTAGCTCTGTCAACAATAATCTGATAGTTAGCTGTGAGACCCTTATTGAGAAGCACCATCTCAATCTGTGAGGGGAACACGTTAACACCACGGATAATAAGCATATCGTCACTTCTGCCCATGGGTTTGCTCATCTTAACATGAGTTCTTCCGCAAGGACATTTCTCTCTTGAAAGAACGCAGATGTCACGGGTATGGTAGCGGATAAGAGGGAATGCTTCTTTTGTGATGCTTGTGAAAACAAGTTCACCCTTTGAACCTTCAGGAAGAACTTCACCTGT
>JAZRME010000244.1:0-9131 GCA_045647325.1 Acutalibacteraceae bacterium
GTTGCATTAACAGCAAATGCTACAGCACAAACAGAAAAAATCATGCTGATAGAAAGCAAAATTGAAAGAACTTTTTTCATAATAAACCTCCTAAGATTTATATTCAGTTTATCATAACATAATATATTATTTTTTTCAACTCTATATTTTCACAAAGTCATCACAGCAAGTATATATAATATTAACAAAGACTATGTTCTTCATTGACGAAAAAGCAAATTGGTGTTATAATAAAATGGTATAAGAATGGTTGAAAGGTGATAATTATGCAAAAAACCGTTATCGAGCCAAACGGCCACAATTTTCAATATTGGAAAGACCTCTGGCGATACAGAGAGTTGGCTTTGAATTTTGCCAAAAGAGATGTTACCGTCAGATACAAACAGACCGTCATCGGATTCGGCTGGGCTGTTATCAGCCCCATAATCAATATGCTGTTGATGACCTTCATTTTCGGCAGCGTTGCCGGTCTTTCAAGTGAAGGTGACACACCTTACTACATAATGGTTTATGCCGGTCTTATTCCCTGGGCGCTTTTATCAAAAAGTATTCAGAGCGGCGCCTCAACCTTTATAACCAATGCCGGTATTATGAATAAGGTTTATTTCCCCAGAATTCTGTCCCCGTTAGGAACAATTCTTGCGTTTCTTATCGACACAGCCATTTCATTCGGTGTTATGTTTATCCTTATGGTGATTTTTTATTTCACCGAAGGTTTCGTTCCTTCAATCAGAACGTTGCTTTGTCCCCTCGTGCTTATCTGGGTGGCAGTTCTCGGCCTTTTTGCAGGTCTGTTTCTTTCAGCTTTTAATGTTAAATGGCGTGACCTTAATCAGATGTTGCCGTTTATTATTTCTATCGGTCAGTATGTTTCACCTGTTGCCTACTCTGTTTCAGAAAACTTCGGTGACAAATGGTGGCTTCCTTTATATTGTATCAACCCTGCTGTCGGAGTTCTTGAAACCTTCAAGTGGTGTATTATCGACTCTATGGAATTTAACTCCTTTGCGTTTTTTATTTCTCTGGGTTGGACCGTTGTGCTCATCCCTCTGGGCTTGAAGCTTTTCAGAAAAACTGAAAGAACCTTTGTTGACATCGTTTAATTTTCATAGAAAGGTTAAGGTTTAGTTATGGACAACAGACCTGTAATGATAGACCTGCAGAATGTCAGGAAAAAATATGTTATCAGACACAACTACGAAAAACCTAAAACATTTTCAGGCAAGATGAAGCTCGCCGCCAAAAGATTGCTTCATCCTACAAAAAAACATCTTACCGAAGATTTTTATGCTCTTAACGGAGTTTCTTTTCAGGTAAGACAGGGTGAAAAAGTCGGCATCATCGGTAAAAACGGCGCCGGTAAGTCAACACTTCTCAAAGTCCTTTCAAGAATTACCGAACCCAGCGACGGAAGAATTGAAATGCTCGGTAAACTTTCAGCTATGCTTGAAGTAGGCACAGGCTTCAACGGTGAACTGACAGGCAGAGAAAATATTTATCTCAACGGCGCAATTCTCGGTATGACTAAAGAAGAAATAGACGCCAAGCTCGACGCAATTATTGAATTTTCAGAAGTCGGCAGGTTTATTGACACACCTGTCAAACGTTATTCCAGCGGTATGTTTGTGCGCCTTGCTTTTGCTGTTGCGTCAAACCTTGAGCCTGATATACTTATTGTTGACGAGGTTCTCGCTGTTGGTGACACAAAATTCCAGCGTAAATGTATTGATAAAATGATGAATATTGCCGACAGCGGCAAAACTATTCTTTATGTAAGCCATCAGATGAATACCATTCAGCAGCTTTGCGACAGAGTTATTGTTCTTAAAGAGGGCAAGGTAATTTATGACGGCGATGTTGAAAAAGGTATTGAGATTTATACAGAAACAGTTGACGTTGATAAAACCAATATTGACCTTGTGGGTCACAAGCCCAGAGGCTCACAGATGGCTGTTATCGAAAAAATCGAAATTCTCGACAAAGACACCTGCGCATGGTTTTATAATGAGCCTATCAGATTTAAAATCAGAATCAAGGCTACCGAAAATTGCGAAAAGGTCAGACTTCTCTTTATTGTCAGAGACCTTAATGTCAATAATGTTTTCGGAAAATCAGAGTCAACCGAGCTGCCACCCCTCGAAAAAGGAAAAACTTATGAATTTGAGTGCAGCATAGGTAACGCCGACATCCTCGCACCCGGCAAATATATCGCAGGAGTTGAGCTGTGGAGAAATGACGGCATAGTCACAATTCACGATATTGTACCCGAAGCATTTTCTTTTGAAATCTTAGGTGAAGATGATATAAACAACTCTGTTAAACCTCTGACTTGGGATAACAGAATTTTCGGTCACGTAATTCTTGCCGAAACTCAAAGCAATCTGGTCAGCGTTGACGACAATAACTGACTCTGAAAGGTCGGATTCCGATGCCCAAATTCAGTATAATTGTTCCGATTTATAAAATCGAAAATTATATTGAAAAATGCATAGACTCTATTTTAGCTCAAAGTTTTGATGACTTTGAGCTTATTCTCGTTGACGACGGCTCCCCCGATAAATGCCCTCAGATTTGTGATGAATATGAAAAAAAGGATAACCGCATCAAAGTTATTCACAAACAAAACGGTGGTCTTTCATCAGCAAGAAACGCAGGGCTTGATGTTGCCACAGGTGAATATTGTTGGATGATTGACGGTGATGATTACATAAGCCTCGATGCCCTCAGAAAAGTCAGTTTTTACGCTGACGGTTGTGTTGATATCATCAGGGTGCAATATGCTCCGTTCAAAGACGGTGATACGGCAGTTTTTGTTTCAGATATCAAAGGCGTCACATTTATCGGCAAAGCTGATAAAAAACAGATATGTTCTCTCGCCTCAAAAGCCTGTTCAACAAGGCTTCTCACTTTTGTATGGCGTAATATTTATAAAAGAGAGTTTTTACAAAACAATGCTCTTCGGTTTATTCCTGATCTCTGTTACGCTGAAGACTCAGCTTTTAATATGGAAGCATATATGAAAGCTGATGAAATTTATTTTGCTGAAGACTGTGTTTATGCCTATTGCTCACGCTCAACGGGAATCAGCAAAAACAGGGGCAAAGATTTTGACCACTCTGTTATTCACCACTTTTCACTTTATGATAAAACCCGTGATGACTGTTATAAAAAATTCTGCGCCTTCCCTGATGACGCTTATTATGAAGACGCAGGCCGGTTCACAATCAGAACCCTTTATGTTTATGCGTTGCTTAACAGATTATATTCAAGCTCGTCAAAAAACAACTTCTTTTTATTTAAAAAAATCTCAAAGCTTCCTATGATAAAAAAGGCATTTGAACGGTTTGATGTTGATAAAATCAAAACCAAAAGCCTTGAGTGGTATATGTTTAAATTTGTTAAACTCCGCCTTTATCTTCCTGCTTTTTTGATATATCGCTTTTTCTTATTTTAAAAAACAAGAGAGAAATCTGACACAATCAGGTTTCTCTCTTTTTGCTTATTTTTTTTCTAACGGCTCACAATAATAAAGTTTATCATTGGCTCTGGGTTTAACAGCCTCAATTCTGTTTAGCATAGCCTTTTTCTTTTTGCCGTTGAGAAGAGCAAGAGCTTCTCTTTCGGCGATTACAATTTTTCCGTCTCGGTCATTACAGTCAGGATGACACTCGCCGCAGCTCATACATATATATATTCCGCACACAGGGCAACGGGGACTTTCCTGCGAAGTGACCTGATTTTTGCACGAGTAGCAGCTGCTGTTATAAGGAGAATAAACAGGATAGTGATAATTAAGATAAATGTTGCAGACTGTCTCTTCTCTCTCTGTAAAATTTCCGTATCGCAGACTCATAAAAAAGTCTTCAAGTGAGTCTCTCGTTTTAAGCAAAACAACAAAAACTTTTTTATGAAAAACAACAGCAAGAATAATGCAAATAACTAAAGCCGCCACAAGCAAAGCGTAAAAAACATTCATCATATAGCTCCTTCAGCTTTTATTTAATCTCGGTTTTATATTCTTTGGCAACAGCTTTTATTTCACCGAGAACATAGTCCTTTTTCATTTTAACAATACAGTCAGATTTATAAACTTCAAAAAGCTCTGAGGCGTCTGCCTTCTGAACAAGATAAATGCCCTGAGCGTATCTCAGCGTCTGAGCAGATGATTTAGCGGCAGCAGCAACTTTTTTAAAAAAGCCCTCAGGGTAAGATGAGTCAAAAGAAGATATTGTGTGCTGAACATCCTCATACTCTGTTATATCAGGGTATTGCTCAATCGCTGAAGCAAAATCTCCGCCGTTTCGCAGAATACCTGCCATTGCTTTATATTTTGAGGTGATATCGTCAACTTCCTGCTGACTCATTTCACTGTTGAACGGAGTAAAAGCAATCTTGGCTGAAACATAATTAGCGTTAAAAAACGCTTTTATCTCCTGCTCAGGCATTTCCCTCTCTCCGCCCTTGCCATAAAGTTTTTCAACAAGAGCGTTGATGCTGCTTTCGTATTCAAGCATCCGGCATAAAGTCTGTTTGCTGACAGAATACTTTTCGTAAAAGGAAGAATACATCTGCCAGTTGGCTTTAACCTCCGAGGCAACAACAACCTTTTCTTCAGGTGAAAGAGTTACTTCATATTTATCTATCAGCCGTGACCCGGCAATATATTCAGCGCAAAGCTCAGCGGCAATTTCTTTTTTGTTTTTTTCTTCGGCATAGTTATGTGTGTTTTCAGCAACAGAAAGATAATAACCGTAAATTTCTTTATCCACCGCAACCGAGTCAACCGTAACAGGTGATTTGTTGCTTTCGCAACCAAAAAAAGACAAAAAGCAAAAGCATAAACACAAAGCAACACAAAAAAGTTTTAAGCTTTTCATCTTTTCACCTCCAATATAATAAAAATTATATCATACATCTCTGAGGTTTTCAACATTCCTGCGCCAATGGAACAAAAATTGCTGCGCTATTCCCTCTACTCCGTCTGTCACCCCGGGCAACCCGTCAGGATAAAGCTCACTCATAATTCTTCTGACCCATACATCAACAGGAAAAGCCTCTACCCTGCCGAAGCCGTAAAGCAACGTACACTCGGCAACCTTCGGGCCGACTCCGTTGATTTTCTGAAGCTGCTGACGGGCTTCTTCTATAGGAAGCAGGGCAATCTGTTTAACATCAACTTCACCTGACGCAACCTTAGTTGCAGCGTCAATAATATATTTAGCCCTGAAACCTGCCCTTAACTCAGCAAGGTCTTCTACGGTTTTATCAGCCAACACCTCTGCTGAAGGAAAAGAAAAATTCCCGTCACCTGTATCCTGACCGAAAAGGGTGCAAAGCCTGGCAATAATCCCTTTTATTCTCGGAATATTGTTATTCTGAGAAATAATAAATGAGCAAAGGGCTTCCCACGGGTCCTGAGCAAGAATACGGATTCCGGGATAAGCCGAGATTGCTTTGTTGAGCCACTTATCATTTGTCAGGCGCTCACAGATTGTTTTATAATCTCTGTCGAGGTCAAAATATCTTCGCCAGAAAAGCTCGTCACTGTCACCCTCGATATAAAGACATTCATCTTTTATAACGGCAAAAACGCTCTTGCCGTTTACCACTCCGTGCCACCTTCCGTCGTCTGTCGGTGACCAACGGAAGCACTGACCGCAGTCGAGAGTCAACCCAAGATCAAGGGGGTTAATTTCAGTCAATATAATTACATCTTTTTCTCTTTGATTGCTCATTCTGACTCCTGTTCTTCAAAACTGTGTCAATAGGTTTTGAAATAAAAATTTTGACAAAGATTTATAGTTTTTTTGGTAGTTTTTTATACTTTTTTGTCGGTTAAATTTTTAACAACTTTTTTATAAAAAATCTTGCACAAACCGGTTTTGCACAAGAAAAACACGCAAAATCAAGGGTTTTATGGAAAGTTATACACATTTTGCACAGAGTTTTGCACAACCTGAGGTGTATCGGGGTAAAAAAACAGGGCTTTTTCAACAAAAACTTTTTTGCGTTTTTTCGCACTATTCAGGGCATTTTGTCGATACCCCGATTGCATAAAAAAACATCAAACTGACAACAATATAACCGTCAGAAATATGAGAAATCAGGTGATAAAAATGCTTCAGGGAGTCAATCATCAGGTGGTGGAAATTACCCGCCCCGAGTGCGAATATTTTGAAAGGGTTATCTTTTTTGTAAAGCCGGAATACTCCTGCGTCAGTGACGGAACCCTCAGAGAGCGGGCAACCAAAATTGCAGCTTCGGCAGGTGCGCCCCCACCCACAAAAGTCGGAACAAACAAACTTATTGCCGCAGCTAAACTATTGGCCGCCGCCATAGCCGGGGGAGCTGTCACAGCCCTTGTCAGCTATTTGCTTTTTTAAAATCACAGACTTCGCCCATGCAACAATCATTACATTTCGGGCGTCTTGCAACACAAACTGCTCTTCCGTGGAGAACGCAACGGTGACAAAAATCGTTACTCTCTTCGGGGGGCAGTATTTCTTTAAGCTGAAGCTCAACTTTATAAGGATCTTTTGTTGAAACAAGACCCAGCAGGTTTGAAATTCTGATAAGATGAGTGTCGGCCACAACAGCAGGTTTTGAATAAATATCACCGCAGATGAGGTTTGCTGTTTTTCTGCCTACTCCAGGGAGCATGGTCAGTTCCTCAATATTATCAGGAACTTTTGAGTCGAAGCGCTCAATAATCATTTTTGCCATACCGATTATGTCTTTAGCCTTTGTGTGATAAAAACCGCAAGGACGGACTATTTTTTCAACATCTTCAAGCTCTGCCGCCGCATAATCTTCGAGAGTTTTATATTTTTCAAAAAGCTCAGGGGTCACAATATTAACCCTGGCGTCAGTGCATTGAGCTGAAAGTCTTGTTGCAACAAGCAGCTCAAATTCATTTGATGCGTTAAGAGAGCAAATAGCCTCAGGGTATTCTTTTTTTAATGCATCAACAACAAACAATGCTTTTTCTTTTTTATTCATATCTGCCACCTCTTTATAATTGTATTGTATCATATTTTTTTGCCAAATGTTTAACTTTTTATTAAAGCATTGAAAAAAAATATTGTTTATGGTATTATTTCATTATAAAAGGGAAAGGATTGTGATATTTATGAATATCAAAAAAATACTTGCAGCAATAATGAGCGTTATTCTTATTGCGCTCACATTTGCAGCCTGCTCAGACTCTGAGCCACCCACCAACGACAACGCAACTGACACCCCACCTGATACTCTTGTTATTTCAGGCGAGTCAACTGAAGAAGTTACCGCTATAACAGGCAGTGTTGACAAAAACGGCAACGTTATCGACAGCGAAGGTATTGTTGACGCAGCCGGTCACAAAATTTATTACACCGGTTTTGACACAGCCGAAGGCAAAAAGATTTATACCACAGGTAAAAAAGATGCTTCAGGCAACATTCTTTACACCCTCAACTTAACAGATGACAGAGGTAACCTCGTTTATTACACAGGCAAAGAAGTCAACGGCAAACTCGAACTCGACAGAACAAACTCTGTGCCTGACTACACAACAAACGAAAATTCATCTCTCACTACTAACACACGCTACACTTCAACAGCAACAGTAAAATATTCTGCACCTGAAATTTCACAAAAAGCAACTGACATCAAAGAGAATTATTTCAATGTTTTAGATGTTTCAGGCGATGACCTTATAAGAAAGGTTATTCCTGCTCAGGACGGCGGATACATCGCTGTTTCATACTCAATGGTTAAGGCAGGTTTTTACGGCAACATAAACAAAGCATGGACCAACTTCGCCAACATCATTAAATTCAGCGAAGAGGGCGAAATCGAATGGACTTATGCCGTAGGTGGTGACGGTGACATTGACCTTAACGATGTTACTCAGCTCAAAGACGGCTCTATCGTAGCTGTCGGTTACACTCTCGCTACAGATACTGACGCTCCTGTCAACTCACTTCTCAACTCCTCACTTATCGTTAAAGTAAGTGACGACGGTGAATATATGTGGTCATACTCTTTCCCCGGTGACGAAAACTCAAACGGTGATTATCTTTCATGCGTAAGTGCAACACCTGACGGCGGATTTGTTGCAGGTGGCCGTGCCGACTCAACATCAGGCTTTTTCACAGGCACACAGTCAGACCACTTCAAAGCTTTCCTTTTCAAATTTGACAAAAAAGGTAACGTTGAGTGGAGAAAAACTCTCACCGGCTCAAGAGGTAACACTTTTGAAGCTGTTGATGTAAACGAAGACGGTGACATCTTCGCTCTTTGCACAACTCTTTCAAACGACGGCAGCTTTGTCGGATTTAAAGGCTATGACAACAAAACAGCTAACACGGTTGTAATCAAATTTGATAAAAAGGGTAACCTTGCATGGTCCAAAAATCTTATGAGCTCTGGCCTTAGTAAGTTTGTTACAATTGACGCCACTAAAGACGGCGGTTGCCTTGTAGGCGGTTCATTCTCAATTTATAAAAAGGCTGACGGCAGCTTCCAGGTTAACTTTGGTGACACAGACGGTTATGTTGTAAAATACGATAAAGACGGCGGTGTTTGCTGGTCAAGAATTATCGGTGGTAAGAGCAGCGACGAAGTGCTCGGAATTGAAGAAACAGATAACGGCATTGTTGTTGTCGGCAGAACAAAGTCAGGCGACCTTGACTTCTCAGCTTTCGGCAACCTTGGCGGATATGACGGCTACATTATGGTTATTGACAACCAGGGCAAAACTATCAGCACCAATACCCTCGCAGGTAAGGGCAACGATATGATCAATGACCTTGCTCTGACAGATAAGGGCATCTTTATCGTTGGTTGGTCAAACTCAACAGACGGTAACTTCTCAACCAACAAAGACCTGACTGCTTCCAGCGGTTTCTGGGCAAAATACGATTTTGTAATCGGTTAAAATTTATGGCACTCTTCCTCGGGGGAGTGCCTTTTTAAGAGGTAATTATGTCAAAAGCTAAAGATAATTTAATGAAAATCGCAGGCAAGGTTTATGTTAAATTCAGCGGTGTTGCGCAGGAAAAAACTCTCAGAGAAAAAGAGGCTGTCACTGTCACCGATGAAATGAAAAAAACTCTTCGCCGTGTTGCAGGTGAAGGTCCTGTTCTTAT
>JAZRME010000245.1:0-3837 GCA_045647325.1 Acutalibacteraceae bacterium
TGAAAAGTTTATTCCTTTTATCATCGAGTCAACATACGGTCTTGACAGAACAGTTCTCGCCCTCCTTTGTGAGGCTTATGATGAAGAGGTTATTGACGCAGAAAAGAATGACACAAGAGTTGTGCTTCATCTCAACCCTGCTGTTGCACCTTATAAGGCTGCAGTTCTTCCTCTTTCAAAGAAGCTTTCAGGCGATGCCCTCAAAGTTTATGAAAAGCTTCAGAAAAAATATATGGTTGACTTTGACGAAACAGGCTCAATCGGTAAACGTTACCGCCGTGAGGATGAAATCGGTACACCTTTGTGCATCACTTTCGACTTTGAAAGCCTTGAAGATAACTGCGTGACAGTACGCGATCGTGACACAATGCAGCAGGTTCGTATTTCAATTGACGAGCTTGATGAATATATCAGCAAAAAACTTGAATTCTAAAATAAAGACAAATTTTAAATTAAAGGCGAGGATGAAATGAAAAAAATTCAGTTTACAGAAACCGTGCTTCGTGACGCACAGCAGTCTTTGATTGCAACAAGAATGCCCTTTGAGGATTTTGAAAAAATTCTCAACACAATGGATAAAGCCGGTTATTACTCAATGGAATGTTGGGGCGGCGCAACATTTGACTCTTGTTTGCGCTATCTTTCAGAAGATCCGTGGGAAAGACTCCGTAAAATCCGTAAAGCTGCTCCCAACACCAAACTTCAGATGCTTCTCAGAGGTCAAAACCTTCTCGGCTACAAACATTATCCCGATGATGTGGTAAGAATGTTTGTTGCAAAGAGCATTGAAAACGGTATTGATATTATCCGTATTTTTGACGCCCTCAACGATATCCGCAACCTCGAAGTTGCTGTTGATGAAACAAACAAGAGAGGCGCACACGCTTCAGGTACAATCTGCTTCACAACAAGCCCTGTTCATACTCTTGAAAATTATGCAAAATATGCAAAAGAGCTTGAAAACCTTGGCGTTAAGTCAATCACAATCAAAGATATGGCCGGTATTATGGGCCCCCAGGAAGCTTATGATCTTGTTAAGGCTATCAAAGAGTCAGTTGATCTTCCCGTTGTTGTTCATACTCACTGCACAACAGGTCTTGCTCCCGTAACACTTCTCAAGGCTGTTGAAGCAGGTGCAGATATTATTGACACAGCTACATCAGCTCTTTCAGGCGGTACTTCACAGTTCGCTACCGAAACAATGGCATTCACACTCCGTCAGCTCGGCTATGAGATTGACCTTGATGAGAAAGTGCTTAAAGAGGTTAACGATTTCTTCAAGCCTGTTAAAGCAAAGGCTCTTGAATCAGGTCTTCTTAACCCTGTTGTTCTTGCAACAGATACAGATGCTCTTAACTATCAGGTTCCCGGTGGTATGCTTTCAAACCTTGTTGCTCAGCTCACAGCTCAGAACAAGCTTGATAAGTTTGAAGAAGTTCTTCAGGAAGTTCCCAGAGTAAGAGCTGATATGGGTTACCCACCCCTTGTTACTCCTATGAGTCAGATGGTTGGCGTTCAGGCAACTCAGAACGTTCTCCTCGGCAAATATAAGAACGTATCAAAAGACGTTCGCAGTTACCTTAAAGGTGAATACGGTAAGGCTCCCGGTGAAATCAACGCAGACCTTCTTAAGCAGGTTCTCGGTGATGAGAAACCCATCGAAGGCAGATTTGCAGACAGCCTTGCTCCTGCTTTTGAGCAGACAAAGGCTGAACTCGGCAGCAAAGCCAAGAGTGACGAAGATGTTCTTTCATACATCGCATTCCCCATGCAGGCAGAGGCTTTCTTTGAAAAGCGCGATGAAAAAGAAAGAAACACCTTCAGATATACAATCAAAGAAATATAAGGAGGAAGAACAATGCCTTTTTTCACATCTCCCGCATTTCTTCTTGCAATAATTTTTGTTATTGCAACAGTGTATTCTTTATATGCTAAAGTAAGGGACTCTAAAGCAGCTCCCGAACAGGCTCCTGCTCAACAGCCGAAGGCTCAGCCTGTAGCAACACCTGTTGCTGCCGGACCTGAAATTGTTGGCGCTGATGATAAGACTGCCGCAGTTATTATGGCTCTTGTAAGTCATCAGACAGGTATTCCCCTTAACAGACTCAGCTTTAAATCAATTCGCTTAATGGAGGACAAATAAAATGAAATATGTAGTAAATCTTAACGGTAAAAATTATGAAGTAGAAGTTAACGAATGTGAAGCAGTTGTAACTAATGTTACAAACGCTGCAGCAGCTCCTGTAGCGGCTCCTGCTCCCGTAGCAGCACCCGCACCTGCAGCAGCTCCTGCACCTGCAGCTGCCCCTGTTTCAGCAGAAGGCACTCAGGTTCTCGCTCCTATGCCCGGTGCAATCCTCAACGTTAACGTAACAGTCGGCGCAACTGTTAAAGCCGGTGATGTTCTTATGATTCTTGAAGCTATGAAAATGGAAAACGATATCGTTGCTCCTTGTGACGGTGTTGTTAAGCAGATTCCCGTTGTTAAGGGTTCAACAGTTAACTCTGATGATGTTCTTGCTGTTATCTAATCGGAGGTAAAATAATGGACGTTTTATATGAAAACCTGTTAACCCTCAACTGGGCTCAGGTTGCGATGTGGGTAATCGGCGGTATTCTTATTTACCTTGCCATTGCTAAAGAAATGGAGCCTACACTTCTTCTTCCAATGGGCTTCGGCGCAATTCTTGTTAACCTTCCCAATTCAGGTGCTGCAGCAGTTATCGAGCACCTTTTTGAAATCGGTATCAATCAGCACGAGCTTTTCCCGTTGATTCTTTTCATCGGTATCGGTGCGATGATTGACTTTGAACCGTTGCTTACCAATCCGAAGCTGATGTTCTTCGGTGCGGCTGCTCAGTTCGGTATTTTCTTCACTCTTTGTATGGCATCACTTCTCGGCTTTGAAATCAACGATGCCGCTTCAATCGCTATCATCGGTGCAGCAGACGGCCCCACTTCAATTTTTGTTGCCAATATGCTTCACTCAAACTACACGGCCGCAATTATGGTTGCTGCTTATTCTTATATGGCGCTTGTTCCTATCGTTCAGCCTCCTATCATCAAGCTTTGCACAACTAAGGCTGAAAGAAAAATCCGTATGAATTACACAGGCAAAAAGGTTTCAAAGAGAACAAAGATTCTCTTCCCCATTATCATCACAGCTATTGTTGGTATGGTAGCTCCCGATGCTGTTGCTCTTATCGGTTTCCTTATGTTTGGTAACCTTATCCGTGAGTGCGGTGTTCTTAACTCACTTTCAGAAACAGCACAGAAAGTTCTCGCAAACCTTATCACAATCTTCCTCGGCATCACTATCGCTTCAAGAATGACAGCTGCAGAGTTCCTCAGACTTGAAACCCTCCTTATTATGGGTCTTGGTCTTGTTGCATTCATCGTTGACACATTCGGCGGAGTTATGCTCGCAAAGATTATGAACCTCTTCCTCAAAAACAAAATCAATCCTATGATTGGTGCTGCAGGTATTTCTGCTTTCCCGATGTCAGCTCGTGTTGTACATAAGCTCGGCCTTGAAGAAGACAATCAGAACTTCCTTCTCATGCACTCAATCGGTGTAAATGTATCAGGTCAGATTGCATCTGTTATCGCAGGTGGTCTTATCCTTGCATTCCTTGCTAATTAAGGAGGACGATTATGGGTATCAATTTTGAATATTTTTTAAACTCATTGCCTTATATGGGCAAAGGAATGCTCGGCATATTTATAGTTACAGCTGTTGTTGTTATGGTTGTAAATGCACTTAACAGTATGCCTGATAAGAAAGATAAAAAATAAAATCTTTCAAGAGCGTTTGAGTTAAATCAGACGCTCTTTGTT
>JAZRME010000246.1:0-1892 GCA_045647325.1 Acutalibacteraceae bacterium
GTTGTTGAAGCTCTTGACGGACTTCCACCTGCAAAAATTCATTGTTCCGTTCTTGCAGAAGAAGCTGTTAAAGCAGCTATTGCTGACTATTACACCAAAAACGGAATAGAGCTTGACCCTGCAATTTTTGGCTCATGCTCAGGTGGTTGCGACCATTGTGACCATTGCGGTTGATTATAACAAAGGGACGATTTGATTCGTCCCTGTTTTTTTAGGTGATGATTATGGCTAAAGTTTTAATTGCTATGAGTGGGGGAGTGGACTCCTCGGTTGCGGCGCAGTTGATAATGTCACAAGGCTATGAAACAGCGGGGGCAATTATGTCTCTTTATGGTGACGAAGGAAGCGGTAAACCGGAAGATATTGCCGATGCAAAGCGTGTGGCTGACAACCTCAATATCCCTTTTTATGTTTTTGAGCTTGGTGATGATTTTAAAAAGCACGTAATCACCGATTTTGTTGAAGCTTACAAAAACGGTCTTACTCCCAATCCCTGTATCGTTTGCAACAAGCATATAAAATTCGGTTCTTTCATTCAGAAGGCTGATGAGCTTGGCTTTGATTATGTTGCCACCGGCCATTATGCAAAGGTTGAGTATGACGAATCAACCGGGCGTTATGTGGTAAAAAAAGCCGATGATGAAACGAAAGATCAGAGTTATATGTTGTGGAGTCTTTCTCAATCACAGCTGAGTCGGGTAATTCTGCCTCTTGGAGGTCTTTCAAAAGATGATGCTCGTGAATCTGCAAGACAGGCAGGTTTTGACAACGCTGATAAGCATGACAGTCAGGATATCTGCTTTGTGCCCGATGGTGAATATGCTGCGTTTATTGAGCGTTGGTGTGGTCAGAAGTTCCCCAAAGGTGAGTTTGTTAACAAAGCCGGAGAGTTTATTGCCGAGCATAAAGGTCTCATCAATTATACAATCGGTCAGCGTAAAGGCCTCGGAATTGCCGCCCCTGCGCCATATTATGTGCTCAAAAAAGATGCTGAATCAAACAAGGTTATTCTCGGTAGTAACGATGATTTGTTTCTTGATACTCTTGAGGCAACAGATGTTAATTTTATCAGCATTGAAAATTTAAACGGGCCGTTAAAAGTGAAAGCAAAAGTGCGCTATAAACAAAAAGAGACTGAGGCTACTATATATCCGTTGGAAAATGGCGATGTCAGGGTTGTGTTTGACACCCCTCAACGAGCTATAACTCCGGGTCAGTCAGTTGTTTTTTATGACGGAGATATAGTCCTTGGCGGAGGATTTATAAAATAAATTAAGGATTGCCGTGAGGCAATCCTTTTGTTATATACTTTCTAATATTTCTTTCATCAGCGGTTCAATTTTTTCGGCCATCCGGTGAAATCCTAAATCGTTGGGATGAAGCCCGTCAATAAGGCAGGAGTTTGCATCTGCCGAGCCGAAAAATGTTTCGCCATCAATGAAATATACATTTTTATCGCCTGATTGAACAGCGTTTAGATAAGTTGATTTTACAATTTCTCGGCGCTGTTTTTCTTCGTCAGAGTAATTGTTTTTGGGTCGTGTCATCATAATCACGGGTAGTGTGGGGTTAGCTTCTCTGATTGTTTTAAAAAACGGTTCATGAGTCGCTTTGAGTTGCTGTGGTGAATCTGCATTATGGTCATAGTCACATACCAAAACACTCATATCCAAATTTGCAAGATACTCTGCCATCGCTTCCTCTCCCTTGCAACCCGATGAAAAACCAAGATTCACAATATCTGCATCCAGTCTTCGCGACAAAATGTTAAAATAAGCATTCCCAGGATGAGATGCACATCCTCCCTGTGTAATAGAAGAACCATAAAACACAATCGGCTTATTATATGTATATTCTTCTGCCGGTAATATCACTGCATCCTCATCTAATCC
>JAZRME010000247.1:0-6808 GCA_045647325.1 Acutalibacteraceae bacterium
AAAAAAACACATTATGTTTTGCGTTATTTAACATTAGATTTTCTTCTTGTTGAAAAAAATCTAAGTAGTTTTGTAGAATTGGCAAATGAAGCAAAATGGTTACCGCATTATTATAACACTATATATTTTTCTTTAAAACAAGAGCAAAATGATAAGAAAGTATATCAGATGTTCTTTAATTTGTTTGATTTGGTATGCAAAGGTCGTCCAAGTGAGAATTGGCGTAATATTGATTTGTTTATAGAAAATGCATTTCAGGACAACGTTATCGAAAATTTTAAGACTCGTTTTTTAAAATATATACGTCAACACATATATAATGCAAATATACAATTAGATAACAGAGGGAAATAGTGTAAAATTAAAAATCTAATAAAACACTTATAATCATTTTAAATATAATCTATCAGCATCAACTCCATCACTTTAAAGTATTGACATATACTTTTTTATGTGCTACAATTCATTTGCAATTGTAAATGAAGAGTGTTTTAGGTGGGTGTGAATCCGCCGGGGTTAGTGTTTTTGTTCTGTGATACTGTGATTGATACGGTTTTTTGGCAAAAAACTTAAAAACTTCAGTTTCGACCCCGCAGAAACCCTCATTTTACGTGCCTTTTCACAAGTTAAATATCAAAACTAAGTGAGTGGGAATAATACAAACCTTAAGCCATCTGAAAGTGAGAGCTTTCAGGTGGCTTTTTGTTGACTTTATTTGCGGAGTATGATAAAATAACAGTTGTTATATAACGATTGTTATTTATGGAGGGAGTTCAATGCCGCCAAAAACGAGAATATCAAAAGATGATATTATAAACACAGCTTTCAGAATTGTGCGCAGGGAGGGTGTGTCAGCACTTAATGCGAGAACAATTGCGTTGATGCTTGATTGCTCCACTCAGCCGATATTTTCCAACTTTTCTACAATGGATGAACTGCGGTTTGCTGTTGTTAAAAAAGCTTATAAATTGTGCTGCGAATATATGAAAACGGAAGCAGAACGAGGTAAATACCCGGGATACAAGGCTTACGGTATGGCATATATACGCTTTGCAAAAGAAGAAAAAGAATTGTTTCGTCTTTTATATATGCGAGATCGTTCAGATGAAATTATTTCTGAAGAGGATGATATCAATAATAAAATGGAAGCCTTCGTTTATGAAAACACAGGCCTTGAAGGAGATATGGCAAAATTATTTCATCTTGAAATGTGGGCCTATGTTCACGGAATAGCAACGATGTTCGCCACGGGATTTTTAGACCTTGAGTGGAATCTTGTGAGTAAAATGATTACCGACTCTTATCAGGGGCTGAAAAAACAGCACGGAAGGGAGAGTTGAAAATGTATGCCATCAGAACAGAGGGGCTGACAAAAAAATATAAAGATACAGTGGCGGTTGATAATCTTAATCTGTGTGTCAATAAGGGAGAGTTAATCTCTTTGTTAGGTGTCAACGGTGCAGGTAAAACTACCACTGTCAAGATGCTGTCGTGTCTGACCAGAGCAACAAGCGGTGAAGCATTTTTAAACGGAAAAAGCATCATTACAGAAGCCTTAGCTGTAAAATCAATTGTTGCAGTTTCACCTCAGGAAACAGCAGTTGCGCTCGGACTCAGCGTTAAAGAAAATCTGGAGTTGATGTGTGGGGTCTATAGCTTTTCAAAAGAAAAAAGAAAACAAAAAATCTCGGAGCTGTCATCATTATTAGATCTTGAAGCTATAATCAATAAAAAAGCAGGTAAGTTATCCGGAGGGTGGCAGCGCAGACTGAGTATTGCAATGGCTTTGATAAGCGAACCTGAAATTTTATTTCTCGATGAGCCTACACTTGGTCTGGATGTTATTGCCAGAAGCGATTTGTGGGATATCATCAAAGGTCTCAAGGGTAAGGTCACCATTGTTTTGACAACTCATTATATGGAAGAAGCTGAGGCGTTGTCAGACCGGGTAGCAATTATGAAAGACGGCAGACTTCTCGCTTATGAAACACCTCAAAAAATCAAAGAGCTTGGGCAAACAGACAGTTTCGAACAAGCATTTATCCGTATTGTCAGGGGGGAATAAAATGAGAATGCTGACATTTGCGTTAAGAAACACAAAAGAAATTTTAAGAGATCCTCTGAATCTTGCTTTCGGGCTTGGTTTTCCCCTGGTGTTGATTATTTTGCTCAGCGTCATTCAAGCTAATATTCCTGTTACGCTTTTTGAAATTGAACACCTGACTCCCGGTATTACAATATTCGGTCTTTCTTTTATAACATTGTTTTCAGCAACGATTATTGCAAAAGACAGAGGCAGCTCACTTCTTCAGCGATTATACACAACTCCTCTGACGGCAAGTGATTTTATCTTCGGCTATACTTTACCGATGATTCCGATTGCTATAATTCAAAGCGCTGTTTGTTATGTTGCAGGCGCTTTGCTCGGCCTTGAAATAACAGTAAATATTTTGTATGCGTTGGTTTCGATTATACCGGTTTCTTTGCTTTTTATCGGTCTTGGGTTGCTTTTTGGCAGCATACTCACCGACAAACAAGTGGGAGGAATCTGTGGTGCGTTGTTGACGAATGTTTCAGCATGGCTGTCAGGGATATGGTTTGATATTGAGCTGGTGGGAGGATTGTTTAAAAAAGTTGCTGATGTGTTGCCGTTTATTCACGCTGTTGAGCTGGAACGGGCAATAGTTGCAGGTGACTTTTCAGAAATTTTTTCTCACTTATGGTGGGTGTTGGGCTATGCATCAGTTACCCTGATAGCAGCTGTATTTTTATTTATGAAACAAATGAACAGGCAATAAAAAATCACCCGATATGCGTTTTGCATTCCGGGTGATTCATTTTACCAATAGGCGCCGCCGAATTCATTTTTTTCTTTATTCTGCGGTGTTTCATCAGATGACGGTCTGATCCAATTCTCATTAAAAAGGGCTGACACTTCAGCGCTGTTAAGCTCCCATCTTCTTCCGATGATGCCAAACATAATCTGAGTTGCTCCACCGATGTGAATGGCTTGTTTACCTGCTTTTTTAAGCATACAGGCCAATGGCTGACCATAAGCACCGCAACCTATAAGAGCGATGTCAAAGGGGATTTTTAACGCTTCTTCATACATATAATTCAGAGCATCAAACCAATCGTCAAAACGTTCGTCTTTTGTGCCCACAATTGTCTGAACAGCCTTAAGAGTCTTTAACTCAAACTCAGGCAAAACATCAGGGTCGTCAAACAACTTTTCACGAATGGCATATTGCTTTTTTATAGAGTCTTCAAACGGGTGAATTACCAACACCTTTTTACCTGCGAGGGCTTTTGTCCAGGGCTCATTATGTTGAAAATAATACGGCTCAAGAGCTCGGTTGTCTGAAACAATAAGAGAACGATTCATAAAATTATGAATCATATAGTTTTCCATTCGGGTAGCGTATGTTGCAAGAAAATCTATTTCTTTACTTGTTTCTTCAATCAGGTCAACATATCTTGGCAGCAAAGAGATATCATTCGGAAAGAAACCTGCCTGTCGTTGAGCTGTGTCAACAATCTCTTGTCGCATTGACTTGCTAAGGCCTACACGGTGAGCCTTGCCTTCAAGGTATGTGTTGGTTTCAACACCGCCGTAGCGGATAGCTGCAAAAGGTTTACCGCTTTCAATCAATCGGGCTAATTCATAATTGCCTTGTCGGGGAGTGAGAACCTTATGACCGTCAAGATAACGGGGGCGATAGCGTTTGCCTCTGTAAAAAATCTTACGATACAAAATATTAAATTTGCTGTATGTGAGGTACGCAAACAAACTGAAAGCCTTAATAGGTTGAAAAGCCATTCTCTGTCCTCCTCATCAAAATGTTATCCTGATAATTATAGTATATGTTAATTTTTATGTCAATACTTCAGCCTGACGGTGTTGACAAGCATATTGCAGTAAGATATACTCAATATATGCAAGTGAGATATATCTTAAGATCGGAGAAATTTTATGTCATCAACCAATTTTAAAAGAACGAAATTTGCCTGTTATTCGGCTTATTTCACAATGTCGTCAATTTTTAGTCTGCCACCGCTTTTGTTTGTGATTTTTCACGATACATACAATGTTTCTTATACTTTATTGGGAACTCTTGTTCTTACGAATTTTTGCACTCAGCTGGGCATTGATCTGATATTTACCGTGTTTACAAAATATTTCAATGTTAAAAAGGTTGTCAGGGTAATGCCTCTGATCACATCAGCAGGTCTTTTTATATACGCAGCCGTGCCGACGCTGTTTCCTCAATATGCTTATGCAGGTCTTCTGGCAGGAACGGTGATATTTTCAGTTTCGGCAGGATTGTCAGAGGTTTTGTTAAGCCCGGTGATTGCAGCCATTCCGTCAGACAACCCTCAGAAAGATATGAGTATGCTCCATTCGTTATATGCTTTCGGAGTTTTTTCTGTTGTGGTGATCACTACATTGTTTCTTAAAATATTCGGTTCTGAAAACTGGATGTATCTGACAGTATTTTTTGCTTTGTTGCCTGTTATTGCGGCGGTGTTGTTTATGACTTCACCGATGCCTGATATGGATGTTTCGTCAGGCGAAACAGGTGCCGTAGCTTCCACCAAAAAAAGAGCCGTCGGTCTTGCCCTTTGTGTGGCTTGTATCTTTTTCGGAAGCTGCGCAGAAAATGCGATGTCAAACTGGATTTCAAGCTATGTTGAAAATGCGCTTGACATTGACAAGGCTACAGGCGATATTCTCGGTATGGCAATGTTTGCGATTTTGCTCGGCATAACAAGAATCAGCTACGCAAAGTATGGCAAAAATATTTTTAAAATGCTGCTTGTCGGTATGATAGGCGCAGCAATTTGTTACCTTGTTTCAGGTTTTTCAAGCGGAGTGGTGGTACCATTTGTTGCTTGTATATTAACAGGAATTTTCACCTCTATGCTCTGGCCGGGAACTCTGATTATGATGGAAGAAAATGTTGTTGGTGTGGGAGTTGCAGCTTATGCTTTGATGGCTGCCGGTGGTGACCTTGGCGCCTCGATAGCCCCACAGTTAATGGGGATTGTTATTGACACAGTGTCAGCAAGTAATCAGGCAGTGCAGATAAGTGCTTCAACAGGACTTACGACAGAGCAAATCGGAATGAAAGCCGGAATGCTTGTGACAGCAATATTCCCCATAATCGGAATTGTTGTAGTATTGAGTTGCATCAGATATTTTAAAAAGAATAAGGCATAAAAATAACTCCTCGGTGATTAGCCGAGGAGTTTAATTTTAGTCTGATTTTATTCGATGTTGCCTGACTTTGCAAGTTCAAATTCTTTTTCAATTTCTTTAGAGGGTTTCTTTGTAATAAGAGAAACAACAACGATAAACAAGCATGAAACAAGGAAGGCGGGAAGGAGCTCGTAAATTCCGAAAATACCACCCATAGGCTTGAGAGCAAGTTTCCAGATAAATACCATTGCAGCGCCTGAAACCATACCGGCTATTGCACCGAGATAAGAAGTTCTCTTCCAGAAAAGTGAGAAGAGCATAATCGGTCCGAAGGTTGCGCCGAAGCCTGACCAAGCGAATGAAACGATATCAAAAATTACACTGTCTTCATCCCAGGCGATTGCAATACCGATAGCTGAAATAACAAGAAGTGCGATTCTTGAAATCCACATAACAGATTTATCAGAAGCATTTTTCTTATTCTTTTCAAAAATATTTTTAGCAAAAGCTGAGGAAGCAATAAGAAGATAAGAGTCAGATGAGCTGATTGTTGCAGCAAGAATACCTGCCATAACAACACCTGCAAGTAGCGCGGGAAGAAGATACTCTGAAAGGTTTACAAAAATATTTTCTGCGCCACCACTTGTGAGAAGGCTTGACTCTGTGGGGAAAAGTGAGCGTCCGAGAACACCGATGAATACTGCGGCAAACAGAGAAATAATAACCCAGACGGTTGCAATTCTTCTTGATTTTTTAAGCTCACCGGGTTTTCTGATAGCGATAAATCTCAAAAGAACCTGAGGAATACCGAAGTAACCGAGACCCCATGACATAGTTGAGAGAATAGTAAGAAGTCCGTATGATGAGGGTTCACCAAACTGAGCAACACCGTTAACTACCTGCTGAACTCCATCAGCATCAGTTATGGGAGTAGCCATGCTTGTGAGTGAAAAATAACCGGGAATAGCCTGAGCATTGGCAAGAACGGCTTCAATACCACCTGCGTTGATTGTACCTGTAACGAGAACAGTTACAAGAGCGATGATCATAACAACAGCCTGCATAAAGTCAGACACACTTTCAGCGAGGAAACCGCCGAGGAAAGTGTAAACCACAACAAAAATCGCGCCGACGATAAGCATTGAATGATAGCTGTAACCGAAAAGAGTGCTGAAAAGTTTACCGCAGGTTACAAAACAGCTTGAAGCATAAACTGTAAAGAAAACAAGAATAAACACAGCTGCGAGAGTCATAATAATGTTTTTCTTTTCGTGATATCTGTTTGAGAAAAATTCGGGAATTGTAATAGCGTTACCTGCGACAACTGAGTATTTTCTCAAGCGCTTTGCAACTACGAGCCAGTTGATATATGTACCGATAGCCAGACCGATAGCTGTCCATGCTGCGTCAGCGATACCACACCAATAAGCAACACCGGGCAGACCCATAAGAAGCCAGCCACTCATGTCTGATGCTTCTGCGCTCATACCGGCAACCCAAGGGCCGAGTGTTCTCCCGCCGATAAAATAATCTTCGGAGCTTTTGTTTGATCTTTTAGCGTAAAACAAGCCGATTGCAATAACGATGAGCATATAGCCTGCCATAGCT
>JAZRME010000248.1:0-6514 GCA_045647325.1 Acutalibacteraceae bacterium
GAGCGGTTTTTCTTCGTCCTGAAGATCCGTTCACATGGGCAAGCGGCATAAAGAGCCCTGTTTATTGCGATAACAGACTCATTCTTACAGCTCCTGAGCAGAGAAAAATTGTTGAACAGGCTATCGCTGATAAAGTAAAAGAAGTATATCCCGAGTGCGAAGTTCTTATGGGCACAAGCACAGCAGGTATTGCTCACGCAGCTATCGCAGCTTCAATTCTTGATATGCCTATGGGTTATGTTCGTTCAGGCGCTAAAGACCACGGCAGACAGAATCAGATCGAAGGCAGACTTGAAAAAGGTCAGAAAGTTGTAGTTATTGAAGATCTTATTTCAACAGGCGGCAGCGTTATTGAGGTTGTTGATGTTCTTCGTGAAGCAGGTGCTGAAGTTCTCGGTATTGTCAGCATCTTTACATACGGTATGCAGAAAGGTCTTGACCGTCTTGCGGCTGCAGATGTTAAAAATGTAAGCCTTACAAATTTCGACACAATCGCAGAAGTTGCATCAGAAACAGGTTATATCAAGCCTGAAGATGTTGCCCGTCTTATCAAATTCAGAAACAATCCCTCAGACGAAAGCTGGATTAACGGTTAATCCTAAAAAAATCTGAATTGGAGGCTTGGTTTTATGAAAAACCTTATCAGTATTCTCGATCTGACAGTTGAAGAGATTGATGAGCTTGTTGATGTTGCAAACGATATTATCGAAAATCCTGTAAAATACAGTGAAAAATGTCACGGCAAAAAAATGGCAACGCTTTTCTTTGAACCTTCAACAAGAACTCGCCTGAGCTTTGAGGCTGCTATGTATGAGCTCGGCGGTAATGTTCTCGGCTTTTCTGAGGCTAACAGTTCCTCTGCAAGTAAGGGTGAGAGCGTATCTGACACAGTTAAGGTTGTGTCATATTATGCTGATATTATCACTATGCGCCACCCTAAAGAGGGCGCTCCTCTTGTGGCTTCGATGAAGGCTTCTGTGCCTATTATCAACGCAGGCGACGGAGGACATAATCACCCGACTCAGACTCTTACTGACCTTCTTACCATCAAGCGTGAGATGGGCAGATTTGACAACCTTACAGTTGGTCTTTGCGGTGACCTCAAATTCGGCAGAACTGTTCATTCTCTCATTTCAGCTATGCTTCGATACAAAAATGTCAAGTTTGTTATGATTTCACCTGACGAACTTAAAATTCCCGACTATGTTAAGCAGGAACTTATCGAAAACAATGTTGAATTTGAAGAGACAACAGACCTTGAAAAAGCTATGCCCGAGCTTGATATTCTCTATATGACACGAGTTCAGCGTGAACGTTTTTTTAACGAAGCTGATTATATTCGTCTTAAAGACAGCTACATTCTCACAAGTGAAAAACTTGCTGCAGCAAAACCTGATATGCGTGTGCTTCATCCTCTGCCCAGAGTTAATGAAATAGCTCTTGATGTTGATGATGATATAAGAGCTGCGTATTTCCGTCAGGCCTGTAACGGCAAATATATAAGAATGGCGCTTATTTTAAAGCTTTTGGGGGTAGAATAATGCATATTGATGAAATAAAAAACGGACTTGTGCTTGATCACATCAAAGCCGGTAAAAGTATGAAAATCTACAACTACCTTGAGCTTGATAAGCTTGATTGTGTTGTGGCAATTATCAAAAATGTTCACAGCAAAAAAATGGGCAAAAAAGACATCATTAAAATCGATGCTGAAATTGAAATTGATGTTGATATCCTCGGTTATATTGATCCGGGTATTACTGTTGACGTTATTAAAGACGGAAAGCTTGTTGAAAAGCGTCATCTTGAATTACCCGATAAAGTGAGTAATGTTATTCACTGTAACAATCCGAGATGTATCACTTCAACCGAGCAGGGACTTCAGCAGATGTTTAAGCTCACCGATAAAGCTAACGGTATTTATCGTTGCATTTATTGTGAGTCAAAAGCAAAACACGGTAGTCTTTTATAACCAATAAGCGCATATATATTTTTAAAGTAATTTGTTATGGTGATTTAATGAAACAACACAAAAAGCGATGTATGATTACTGCTTTATCAGTGATATTTGTGTTTGTTTCAGGGTGGTGGATAAATAATTTCACCCTACAGATCAATGTTTCTGAGATTAAAAGCGATTTAATCAACAATGAAATTACGATAGTTCATCTGACAGATTTACACGGCGCAACTTTTGGTGATAACAACAAAACGCTTATAAGTCGGGTGGCAGCTTTGTCACCCGATTTTATTGTTGTGACAGGTGATATGTTTACTTATTCCGATAAAGAGGGCGAGGCTGTTGCCGTTGAGCTGCTAGATGAATTGTCAGATAAGTTTTTGGTTTATTATGTCAATGGTGAACATGATGATAAAGAAAGCTTTTTTGATATCCTGAAACAAAAAGGTGTTAATGTGCTTAATTATGAGCAGCAGCTTGTGAATATAAAAAACACCCGTCTCCATCTTTACGGAATCGACAATGTATATTTCCCGGCAGACTTTGATTTTAAAAATGCTTTTGTCAAAGATGATAAAACTTTTTCAATTCTTCTTTCTCATATTCCTGCTTATGAAAAATTCAGCTCTTTCGGTGAAGGTCTTATTGTTTCAGGTGATACCCACGGAGGGATTTTCAGATTGCCTTTTATAGGCGCTGTTTATGACGGAGGGATATTCTTCCCCGATTTAAACGGCAAAATGACAAAAGGACTTTATGAGAAAAACGGACAATATATAAATATTTCGTCAGGGCTCGGGAACTATCCGTTTTCTGTCAGATTTTTTAACAGACCGGAGATTTCGGTTATTAAATTGTATCCCGATAAATAAAAGTAACCATTTATTAAATATATGTTTGCTTTGTGATATGCTTAGTCTTCGAAACAGATTGTCAATTATGGAAAAACATTATACAACTGATGAATTGGTGAAGGGTAATCATAGATGAAAACGGCTTGTGCTGATCTGCACAAGCCGTTTTTGCAGTTATTTTAATTCATCAGGGATAAGCTTATAAAGCTCATCGATTTTTTGTTGTGACATTTCAGGTGTGTCATTAAGAGGGAAGGGGATTCCCAGATTTTCGTATTTAGGTACACAAAGTTTTCTGAATGGCAAAAGTTCTATTTTTTTAACATTATCGTACCCACTCAAAAAGTCAAGTAAGTTCAGAATGTTTTCTTCACTGTCATTGATGTCGGGTACTATAACCTGCCTTATCCATACGGGCACATTCATCTGTTTTGTGATTTCAAAAAATTCAATCACCTTATCAAAATCACCGTTACAATATTGAGCGTAGCTGATTTTATCAAGAAACTTAATGTCAAGCAACACAAGGTCTGTCACTCTGAGAAGCTCTTTTGTTTTATCAGTTTCACCGATTCCCGATGTGTCAAGAGCTGTGTGAATTCCGTTTTCACGAAGAAGGGTAAAAAGTTCTTTGACAAAGTCGGGTTGTGTTAACGGTTCACCGCCTGAAACAGTAACTCCTCCGTTTTTAATGTAGCTTTTAAAACGAAGAATTTTTTTACACATTTCTTCAGGAGTGTATTCTTCACCACCCTCAAAGCTGTGAGTGTCGGGGTTGTGGCAATATGCACACCTTAACGGGCAACCCTGGGTAAATATTACACATCGCAATCCCGGTCCGTCAACGGCGCCCATTGATTGAAATGAGTGAATTTTGCCTTTAACTGACATTGTTACATCGCCTCGTGGAATGTTCTTGAAATAACTTCTCTCTGCTGCTCTTTTGAAAGTTTAACAAAGTTAACAGCGTAACCTGAAACACGGATTGTAAGGTTAGGATATTTTTCGGGTTCTTCATAAGCTGCCATCAGAACCTCACGGTTAAGAACGTTGACATTAAGGTGGTGAGCTTTCTGAGCAAAATAACCGTCAAGCAGGTTAACAAGATTGTCAATTCTTTCATCCTCGTTTTTACCTAAAGCCTGAGGAACGATTGAGAATGTGTTTGAAATACCGTCACGGCAAACATCATAAGAAAGCTTAGCCACAGAGTTGAGTGATGCAAGGGCACCGTTCTTCTCTCTGCCGTGCATGGGGTTAGCGCCGGGTGCAAACGGCTCACCCTTTTTACGGCCGTCAGGTGTTGAACCTGTCTTTTTACCGTAAACAACATTTGATGTGATTGTGAGAATTGAAAGTGTTGCCTCAGCGTTTCTGTAAAGCTTCTGCTTTTTAAGTTCTTCATAAAACTTTTCAACCTGTTCACAGGCGATTGAGTCAACTCTGTCGTCATCGTTACCGAAGGTGGGGAATTCACCGACAGTTTCAAAGTCAGTGATAAGACCGGTGTTTGCATCTTTGATGCAACGCACTTTTGCATATTTGATTGCAGAAAGAGAGTCAGCGAGAACGCTCATACCTGCGATGCCGAATGCCATAAAGCGATGGACATCAGTGTCATGAAGAGACATCTGAGTCTTTTCGTATGCATATTTGTCGTGCATATAGTGAATCTGATTCATAGTGTTTGCATACATTCTTGCAAGCCACGGACGGTAAATATCAAGATATTCACAAACTTTATCATAATCAAGATATTCGTCGGGATACTGCTCGTGAACAGGGCCGACCTGAGCGTTTTTGATTTCGTCCTTACCTCCGTTAAGAGCCATAAGCATCATTTTAGCAAGGTTAGCTCTTGCACCGAAGAACTGCATCTGTTTGCCCACTTTCATCGCTGAAACGCAGCAGGCAATAGCATAGTCGTCACCATAGATGGGGCGCATAATATCGTCATTCTCATACTGAATTGCGTCTGTATCGCAAGATACCTTTGCGCAGTATTTTTTGAAGTTTTCGGGAAGATCATTTGACCAGAGAACTGTAAGGTTAGGCTCAGCTGAGGGCTTGAGGTTGTAGAGTGTGTGCATAAAACGGAAAGTGTTTTTTGTAACAAGTGTTCTTCCGTCTTCACCCATACCACCGAGAGCTTCGGTAATCCACATAGGATCGCCGCCGAAAAGCTCGTTGTATTCGGGTGTGCGAAGGTGTCTTGCCATACGGAGTTTAAGAACGAAGTCATCAATAATTTCCTGAGCTTCAGTTTCGGTGAGTGTACCTTCTTTTATATCTCTTTCAAAATAGATGTCAAGGAATGATGCAACTCTGCCGAGGCTCATAGCGGCGCCGTTCTGCTCTTTAATTGCTCCGAGGTATGCAAAATAAAGCCACTGAACAGCTTCTTTAGCGTTATTTGCAGGTTTTGAAATATCAAAGCCGTACATTTCAGCCATACCTTTGATTCTGCCGAGGAAGTTAATCTGCTGATAAAGTTCCTCAAGCTGACGGATTGTGTCTGTATCCATGATATTTTCACTTGAGCTCATATTGTCTTTGTCAATCTTCTTTTGCTCAACGAGTTTGTCTATGCCGTAAAGGGCAACTCGACGGTAGTCACCGATGATTCTGCCTCTTCCGTAAGCGTCAGGAAGACCTGTGATAAGTCCGCATGAACGGGCAGCTCTTGTCTCTTTACCGTAAACTCTGAAGACGCCGTCATTATGGGTTGTTCTGTAATGGAATTCTGATTCGATTTTGTCAGACAGTCTGTAGCCGTAAGCTTCACAGGCTGAGCGTGTCATACGGATACCGCCAAAGGGGTTAACACCTCTTTTAAGGGGTCTGTCTGTCTGAAAACCTACGATAATCTCATTCTTTTTATCAAGATAACCGGGTTTGTAGTTGAGAAGAGAAGTAACGGTGTGAGTGTCAATGTCAAGCACTCCGCCGTACTGTCTTTCAAGAGCCATCAGATCTTCAGCTTTTTTAAGCAAAGCTTTTGTTCTGTCGGTGGAGTCTGAAAGGAAGGTATAGTCACCCTCATAAGGGGTGTAGTTGTTTTGAATAAAGTCTCTTACGTCAATGTTTTCTTGCCAGTTGCCGGGGTTAAAACCTCTCCACTGTTCCATAATATTACCTCCTTAATTCTATAAAAACATAAATGTAAAACAATATAAAAGGGCAGCATCCCACAAGATGCTGCCCAGACGGTCGGCTAAAGTCGGCAGTCATTCCCTTGTGGTGAACCCACTGATCCGTCAGTAATGATTGCCCTGATTGCAAGATGATTATATCACAAAACCACCCTTGCAGTCAATATCAAATTCAATTAAAAATAATCTTTTTTATTTTCTGAAAAACCTGCGTTTTTTTCTGTTGGCTCTCTTTTCTTTTGTTTCATTGTCGCCTGAATTTTTGGGGTCAGAAAACCATTGCATTAAATAGTCGCTGTTTAAAAAATTGTAAAAATCCGTTTTATCGTCGGAGACTCTCAAAGCCCTTTTGAAAACAGCGTTCCAAATTTTTTCAATAAAATGTGTACCGAGAACCAATAAAATATAAGCAACAGCGGAATAAATTAAACCTGATTTCCAACCGCTGAAATAAAATATTGCAATGCCAATCAGAATTAACACTATGTAAGTATCAATGTTCTCAAGAAAATCAGGGAAAAAGAACTCTTTTGTTCTTTTTTTCTTAA
>JAZRME010000249.1:0-5002 GCA_045647325.1 Acutalibacteraceae bacterium
TAGTCAACACCGTTTTCTTCAATAGAACGCTGCATAACAGAGGTAATGTATTTCAGACAATCTTCATTGGCGAGATTCACCATATTGCGCTCTTCATCACCGAGAACAAGCCAACCGTCATGCTTTATACACTCGTTATAAACTTCGGTGCCTACAGCGCAGCGTTCCGGCTCAAACCATAGCAACCAGCCGATACCTTTGGCGTTGGCAGCCTCAGAAACTTCAGCAAAGCCACGGTCAAATTTAGCAGGGTCAACAAACCAATCGCCTACACCATCGCCCCAACTGTTTTTAAACGGATACCATCCTGCATCAACCCAATAGTAGTCAACAGCTTCAGCAAACCAATCAGGGATTGAATTAATATTGGCAATAAGACTGTCTATAGTAGAATCAGGGAACTCAACACCCACACCTGAAGTTGTTATCTGCTTTGTTCCCTCAGGGTAAACACAGTCAATTGTAAAATCACGATAAACATTAAAGCCTTTAAGGGCATTATCACCATTATAAAAAGTAAGCGTTACCAAAGGTGATCTGATTTCTTCACCGGGAGCAAGATAGCCTTTGAGGGTTTGTTGCCCGATTTTAACTTCAACACCTTCAATTTTTTGTCTGAGTGAAGTGCTCCACTGACCTGACCAACCCACAGCAAGAGTCATACCACCGTTTTTGCCGAGTAAATTAAAATAAGGCAAAACAGACTCGGTTCTGCCACCATTAGCACTGAACGACATAGGCAGATAACTTGTAAAAGACTTCATCAACTCAAAGTCGTCAGCAGCCGGTTCGCTGCCTTTGTTAAAATAAAGCTGAGTGTTCCATCCCGTAGGAAGAAGGCAATCGGCAGCATAGAATTTTTTGACAACCGGTGAGTTTTCATCAGAAGTGTTTTTGATAAAAACAGTCCATTCGCAAGTTGCGTTATCTTCATAAATGGTTGACTCAACGGTAACAACAAGACCACTTTTTTTATGAGTCCAGGTAATGTAGGTAGTTTTACCTCCACGGTAAAGGGCACCTGTTTCACTTTCGTCGCTGACAGATTTGTCCCAATCCTTAAGATTGTTTCTGAAAGATTTTATTCCTACATTGAAGTTGTATACCGGATCACAATCAGTTCCGTCAGCATAAATTATATTTTTATCATACCATTGACGGCATCTGTCTTTTTCATCCTGAGTAACAAATGTTTCATCATAATCAATTGAATCAAAGCTGACCTCAGCTGTAGAAGTCACATCAATAGCAGCCCTGTCAACAAGAAATTTAAAATTTGAATCAGCAACTGAAAAAGATGAAATCAAAAAAAGAAAAGCCTGAATAAAAGAAAGAAAAGCTTTCATAAAGCCACCTCCCGCATAATCTCTTTAATTTTAGCACAAAAATCAAATTTTTCAATATATAAAAGCCTGAGTAAATAAAAAATCACTCAGGCTTTATTTTAATCGATTTTTTGTGAAGTGAAAGTTATTTTGTAAGTGCCGTATATCCAACAACCGTAAGAATCTCTTATATAAAGAGGCACTTCAATAGTGTTGCGGCCATCTTTGATTTCAATATCGGCCATATCTATACGCACCTTGATTGAATCGGCTGTCAGAGCATCAATTTCAGATTGATCACCATAAACAGTAACTGACTTAATCTTTGATGATGTAAACTTGATTGAACGGTCAATCGGTGCGTTGGAAACAGACACATTGTTGCTCTGGATATCAAAGGTTCCTTTGGCAACCTCGGGAACAACAATCTTAACAGTAACTGTATCTGAATAACCCTGAAGGGTCTTGACACCGCTGACTTCATCAAGCTTTATTTTAAAGATATTTTCACCGGGTTTTAATGATGTGAAATCAATATCTGTGATTTTAAGGCTGTCGGTTTCTGTTCCGTTTTGAAGAAGAGCGACATTCACAGTATCGGGTGAGCATGAATATTTAAGCGGATTGGTGATATAGTTTGACGGTGAATTAAGAAAACCAATGCTTACAGGAAGCTTTGACTTTTTATACACAGGTACTGTTACGGTCATTGTCGAATTTTCTTCGCCGTCAAATGTTATGAAGCTGAGTTCATTTCCGTTTTTATCAACTGCGCTGAGCTGAGCGCTGAAAGCTGTACTTTTTTCCATAGGCTCGTCAATTTCAACTGTTGCCTCAACTTTTGAAAGCTGTGAAATTTCAAGCGCAGGACCGCCAACGATAACAGTCTTTCTGTCGGTGATATAATTTTCATCGGCAATATAGTCGCCTTCGGTGATTTCTTCACCGCTGACCTTAACTTCAATATTAGACTGAACCTGAGCATACTCATCAAAATAAACGCTGATGAATGACTCGGAATAATCTTCAATGGTGAAATTAGCACTTTCGTCAGCTTTTGAAACTTTAATCTGAAGAGAATGAGTACCTGCAGATGTAACATTTGATGTTGAAGCCGTAACTTCAAAATCTTCAGCGGTAATACTCCTGCCACCGATAATATATTTGCTGCCGCTGACAGTGATATCAACAGTATGATGACTGTCACCAAAAACACGCAGACCATACTGTGACGGTACGCTGTTTTCCATATCTATTTTAACAGGGACATTTTCAACAACAACTTCAGTTTCGGGCGAAAAGGCTATACACACAGATGCCCAGAAAATAACAGCTATCGCAAGAGAAAACACCATAACAAATTTATTATCAAGGAAAAGATTATGAAGGCTGAATTTTTTGCTTTTCATTATTTCTTTTCCTCCTTATTGTGAAATGTAAATTTCTTTTTTTGCTGCGAATTTGATGAGTCAAGATATGTTGTAAGATACTCAATAAGAACACCGTCAGAAATGTCTCTTTCAAGAACACCTTTGTTAACGACAGACACAGTTCCTGTTTCTTCAGAAACAACAACAACCAATGCATCACTTTGTTCACTGACACCGATTGAAGCTCTGTGTCGGGTGCCGAGGTCAGAACTGATATCGGTATTATGAGTCAATGGCAGAATACATCCGGCAGCGCATACCCTGCCGTCACGAACAACAACAGCGCCGTCATGCAAAGGAGAATTCGGGAAAAAGATGCTGCCTATAAGCTCCTTGCTGACATCTGCGTCAACCCTGATACCGGTAGAAATAACGTCATTCAGCGCAACATCTCTTTCAATAACGATAAGAGCGCCGATTTTTTTCTCACTCATATCATTACAGGCTTTGCATATTTCAACAACAGCTTTTTTCTGTCGGTTCTGAGCGACAGTTGACCTGTCACTGAAGCCTAACAGACGAAGCACGGAAAAACGGCTTCTGCCTACGCTCTCAAGGGCACGGCGAAGCTCCGGCGCAAAGAGAATAACAAGCACCAGAATAAAGCTGTTCATCACGATTTCAAACAAGAATGTACTTGCCTGCATACCGAGAGTTTTGATTATGAAATATGCCACGAGAATAAGTATTATACCTTTTACAACGTGAAGAGCTCTGCTCTCGCGCATAAATTTAATAAGCTTATAGGCAATAAATGCCACAAGCAGAATATCAACTGTATCAATAATAAAATCATATGAATATATCAATGCAACAAGCTTGTTCCATATATCCAACAGATTTGAAACAAAATTTTCCATAAAATGCTCCCGGAAGTTTATTTGAAATATTTTATCATACTTACAGTTCTATTTCAACCTGATAAGATAAAATTAAAGTTCATTTATAAGACAAACACTGTGAGCAGATATACCCTCACCTGAGCCGGTAAAACCAAGCCATTCTTCAGTTGTAGCCTTGATATTTATCCGATTGATATCCACCTTGCAAACACGTGCGACATTATGACGCATATTTTCTATATGAGGCTTCATTTTAGGGTTCTGAGCAATAATTGTGGCATCAATGTTACCCACAGAAAAGCCTTTTTGTGACAAAGCCTCTACAACTTTTTCAAGAAGCATAAGACTGTCAGCGTCTTTAAAAGCAGGGTCATTATCAGGAAACATACCACCGATATCACCCATAGCTGCCGCACCGAGAAGCGAGTCAGATATCGCATGAAGAAGAACATCGGCATCTGAGTGACCGAGAAGTCCCTTTTCATAAGGAATTTCAACACCACCGATAATAAGCCGTCTGTTTTCTGTTAATTTGTGAACATCGTAGCCATGACCTATTCTCATAAATTATCGACCCTTTCTATATTGTTTATAACCTGTTTATAATCATCGTAAGTCATAAATGAATTGATTATATCAATCAAAGCATTAGTTGTCATCCTTTCGGGTAAGAAAAGAGCTTTTAAAAGGGCAAGGCGCTTTTCCTTGCTGCCCTGAGTACCGGTGAGACCATCAAGATAAAAATCAGTTTTTGTTACAAGGCGACGGTTCTGATCACCGTTATTGTCACAAAGCGCACCTGCTTTTTCAAGAGCTGCTCTGATAACTTCAGCCGAAACGCCCTCAACGCCTAACTTACCCTCTTTTGATGGTGAGTCTTTTCTTTTTTCTTTACCGAAAATATCAGGAATATATGCATTTGTTATGTATTCTTTCGGAACAAAGCCACAGATAAAATTGCGGATTGTAAACCCTGCCGAATCACTGTCAGTAAGAATAACAAGACCCTTTTTTTCAGCAAGAAGCCGAAGAAGTTTTTGTTTCTGCTTATCTTTAAAAATACCGAATCCGTCAGTTTCTATAATGACGGCATCAACAAGAGATGAAAGCTTGATTTTATCGTATCGGCCTTCAACTATAATTATTTTATCAGTTTTCAGCATACACTTTCACCATTTGCCAGAAGGAATAACTTCATCATTGTTTCTTCAAGAATCAATCTGCCGTCAATAGTTGTTGACTTGAGTTTTTCATCGGCAGCGGCAAGAACATCAAGACTTTTTCTTAAAGAGTCAACAGACATCTTTGATGCATTTACGGCTCCGTTTTTAAGGCGGAATTCATTTTTGCCGTAATTAAAGACCTTAGCTGCTTCTTCAGGTCTGCGGCCGGAGGCTACGGCAAC
>JAZRME010000250.1:0-1545 GCA_045647325.1 Acutalibacteraceae bacterium
CTTAAGAGCGACGAGCAGGGCGACCCCCTTATCAGTGAGCGCATCTGCCTTATGAAGGGTCTTCTCAAAGAGGGTCAGTATGATGAGGCTATTGATGTTCTTGTTCGTGTTGGTGAAGTTCTTAAAGAAGAACTTGCAACAATGAACCTCACACTTATCGACTTCAAGATTGAAATCGGTTATGACGAAAACGGCAAGGTTTATGTTGCTGACGAAATCACACCTGATATCTGGAGAGTCCGTGATGAAAACGGCAACATCCCCAATCAGATTGATTGCGCAAATATGATTCTTGCAAAGCTTAAGAAATAAGATAAAAAATCAGCCACAACAGTTAAAATGTTGTGGCTTTTTTATATGCTGTTTACAATTTCCAGAATTTTATTAAGAAGAGCTGCGTCAAAGTCTTCAAATTTATCGCACACAATTTTTTCGTTTGTCAATGTGCGAAGCCACACAGCTGCAGCGGTGAATCTGCCGTAGTCATAAGACAAATGAAAACCGTCACGGCAAAGAGAAATACCGTTATCGTGATAATCAAATTCTTTAACTGTTTCACGGAGCTTTTGAATAACCGAACCTGTGGGAATGATTTTTGCGCCGATTGAGTCGGCTGCTTTTTGTGATGCAAAAACAATTTTATTATACATCTGAATCTGATCGTGGTTATAGGCTTCAAATCCCGGGTGAAGGGAGTCTGTTTCGTATGCCCAGGTGCGGTGAAAATAAAATTTTGCATCAGGCTGAATTGTTTTTATTGCATTTGCAAGATCTGACAAAAACGGCTCATAGGTCTCAGGCATTCCGCTGAAATGACTTGCCTGCTGAAATGTGATAACATCCCAACGGTCACTTTTAAGCGCTTGTGATATGCTGATCATTTCACCGTCTTCTTTGCCGTTTATTTCAAAAGAATAATCTGCGTTGTCTTCAACAAAATTTTTCCAATGAGTTTCAAGTGAGCAACCACCGATAAAAAGGTTGGCTGTCTGAATATTCATATTGTTTAATTCAGCCAATTTATGCAACCATTTATGAGCGTCAGTAGAAAAGCTGTTGCCGATTGATAAAATTTTCATCGTGAACATTCCTTGTCAAATTTTTTGTTTCTGAAATAAATTAACAGGTCGAGACTGACCATAAAAAGATTAAGAAAATAAAAAAACAAAACATACCACTTTGCTTCAATGTCAGCCATAAAATCAGGGTTGATAAATTTAGATGTTATACCTGCTATGTAGCCAAAAATAATCAGAAGCAAAAAACCGAGACTTTTGCCTTTGGCAGTTTTTGCTTTATAAGATTTTATAACATTCAACGGCCAGGAAACGCCGAAACTGATAATCATAACCACCTCTAAAAATTCAGGCATAAAACCACTCCTTTTTAAAAATTATATCACATAAAATATATTTTTCAATGCGAAAAGGCTCAACCGTGAGGTAGAGCCTTTGGTTTGTTTTATGCAGAGAATCAGTTAATCTTTGCTTATTACTTTTTTCTGCCATGATTTCTGATGACACTCGGGGCAACGCATATATCTTG
>JAZRME010000251.1:0-11013 GCA_045647325.1 Acutalibacteraceae bacterium
GTGGGAGCGCCCATTGAGTCAGCATGCTGGCTGATAAGAACACAGCCACCGGCGATAAGAGCCTGAGCTGCTTCTTTTTCAAGCTTTTCATCATACCATGAGCCTGTAAATTTAACATCCATAGTTACTGTGGGGCAAACAGACTTTGCACCAAGATAGAATGATGTGTAACCTGAAATAACTTCAGCAAATGTGAAAGCGCCAACATAACCCATCTTTGCTTTATCAGCAGTAATTTTACCTGCTTCAATCATTTCGTTAAGCTTAAGACCTGCAGCAACACCTGCGAGGTAACGGCCTTCATAAATTGAAGCGAAAGCATTGTGGAAGTTTGCAAGACCGGCTGTATGAGCCTGAGTACCTGTTGCATGGCAGAACTGAACATCAGTATATTTCTTAGCTGCTTCAATAAGGAATGATTCGTGACCGAAGCTATCAGCGAAAATGATGTCACAACCGTCAACCTCAATAAGCTCAACAGCTGCATCATAACAGTCCTTTGACTCAGGAATCTGAGTTTTCTGAGCATACTCAACGCCCATTTCTTCACATGCTGCTTTAGCAGCTACCATGAAGTTTTTGTCATAAGTTGACTGTTCGTCGTGAAGGAAGATAAAACCGACTTTCAAATCAGCTGACTTTTCTTCCTCACCACTAGTGCCACCACAAGCTGCAAGGCCGAGAACCATAACAACTGCAAGAAGCAATGCAAGAATCTTTTTCATTTTGTTTTCCTCCGTTTTAATTTATATTGCAATTAATTATTGCCTAAATCAATCACGGAAAACAATGTTTCCGTTGTCCCCCATTGAATCCACAATTGCAAGAGACTCTACTCTTATTCCGCTTTCTCTGAGGAGATTGCCTCCATCCTGAAAACCCTTTTCAATAACAATACCGGTTCCTACAAGTTCAGCACCGGCTGATTTAACTATGTTAACAAGTCCGAGAAGAGCCTGACCCTTAGCAAGGAAATCATCAATAACAAGCACCTTATCGTTTTTGTTAAGAAACTCTTTAGAAACAATAATATCATAAGTAGTGCCGTGTGTGTATGACTCAACTTTAGCGGTATAAACATCAGCTGCAATATTTTTAGTCTTATTTTTTTTAGCAAAAAGCATAGGAACCCCAAAGCTCTGAGCTACAAAACATGCGATACCGATACCAGAAGCCTCAATGGTCAGCACCTTGGTAACATCGCAATCAGCATAACGCGAGTGAAATTCTTCACCGATCTGACGAAGAAGGTCAATATCCATCTGATGATTGAGAAAACTGTCAACCTTAAGAACATTACCGGGAAAAACCTTTCCGTCTTTTAAAATTCTTTCTTTTAAAATTTTCACTGAACTCACCCAAACTCGTCGAACTTTCCGTAATTATACTACATCTTGTATCTTTTTGCAATAAGAAAATATAATTACACATCAAAACTGATTAATGAATTAATTAAATCAATAATAAAACTAAAAAAGTCCCTGACAAACTTAAAAATGTTCATAGATAATGCATCATCTTCTGATTCTGCTTCTGTTTCTACAGTCTGATCTATAAGAAGTGTGTATTCCTCCCACTCAATGCTGTCGGTTTCAATAGCACCGTCATTTGTCTGAGGCACTTCAGCAAGGAGCAGACCTGCCTGTTGCAACGTCTCTATATCTGTTATATCAACCGTTCCGCTCCGATTAACATCAGCTGCTTCAAAATAAAAAGCTTCAGTATTTTCACTTGTTAAATGACCCCACAGCATAAAAGAAGCAATAAGAGAATCTTCACCATCGTAAAAACCGTCACCATTCAGATCACCGTAAATCAAAGCTTTATAAGAGAAAACTATATTGTTATTATAAACAACATTAATTGCTGAGCCTGTGCCGACAATTGAGTCTTCACAATAAATATAAAAGCCTTCTGAAGCAACAAGATAATCATCAGTATCGTTCAGTGAACACGATAAACCTCTGACAATATCATCAGGCTGAATATTTGCAGTTCCTACGCAAGTAAATGGTGTAACTGCATTACAAACAAAGGATGAGCTGTATTCAGCTTTCCAATAAGATGTAACGCTTGTGTCTGAGTCGGCTGCAATAATATGTGTATCCGCAGGAAGATAAAAATAAAAATTTGTATCGCCTGAATGGTTTGAATTTATGTTGTTTTTATACCCGTCTGTATAAATCTCTTTAATTGAAGAAACCGATGACATATTAACCTTAGCAAGATACAAAACCTCGCCATAAGAATTAAGAACCGAATCAGAAACAGCCCCTGCACCTGCGCCGATCTTTGAAGCACCTGAACCTGCTGTTGCCTTAACAGAGCCACCGTTTATAACAACATTACCCATAGAGCCGTACCAGCCGCCGCCTATACCGGCTCCGTTTGTTCCACCGATAGCGGTAACTGTGCCGCCGTTGATGATAATTTCACCACCGTCACCTGTGCAACCGCCACCTATACCTGCCCCGGAAGCGCCACCGGCTGCTGCAACATTTCCGCCGTTTATAATAACTGTTCCGTTTGAGCCGGAACTTCCTCCACCGATACCTGCGCCATAGTTCTTACTCTGTGCAACAATTGTGCCGGAATTTATTATAATTGTACCTGATGAATTGCCGTTACCTCCACCGATACCGGCCTGTCCAGTACTACCTGCTCTGAGGGTTCCGTCACCCATAATTGTAAGAGTTGAACTTGAATCAACTTCAACCCCTGCTCTTGATGAACTACCAACATTTGAACCACTGATAAAGGTATTGACACCTTCTAATTTTATTGTAACGTCTGCATTATCTTTTAAAGTAACTGCACACACAAACTGATCGGTGATATTCGCACTGATATTTTTAAACACAACATAATTTTTTCCGCCATCAAAAGTTATGGTGTTTTTCAGCGTTTCGGTATTGGTCTGAGTTATCATATAGCCATCGGAATCGTATGTTGAAACAGGCTCACCAAAATAGCCGTAACCCGAAACAACACCATCACCGATAACAATATTACCTTTATCAAGATAGAGATAAGTCAGCTTTGAATTATCTGCAACAGCAAACGAAGGAACAACACAAATTAACGCTATGATCACAGATAAAAAAATCACAATTACTTTTTTCAAAAACAGTTCCTCCCATTGATTTTTCTTCTTGAATTATACACTATTCATAAATATTTGTAAATAGTGAATACTCAAATAAAATCATTGACTGATTTTAAGCAAAGTGATATATTATTTTTGTAATTGTTTCAGGAGGCATACATACTATGGGAATGAATTTTTTAAGAAAACTGCCGATACCTAAAGATATTAAAGAGCAGTTTCCGATGAGTGAAAATCTTGTTAAAATCAAAGAAGGAAGAGACCTTGAAATAAGAAAAATTTTCACCGGTGAAGATAACAGACTTGCTTTGATAATCGGACCTTGTTCAGCGGACACCGAAGAATCTGTAATTGATTATATTTCACGCCTTGCAAAGGTTCAGGAAAAAGTTAATGACAAAATTCTTATAATCCCCAGAATTTACACAAACAAGCCACGCACCACAGGTGACGGATACAAGGGTATGGTTCACCAACCAAACCCCGAAAAAGAATCAGATATGCTTGAAGGCATCATCGCTATACGCAGACTTCACACAAGAGCAATCGCAGAAACAGGTTTTATCTGCGCTGACGAAATGCTTTACCCCGATAACCACAGATATCTTAATGATTTGTTGGGCTATGTTGCTGTTGGTGCCCGTTCTGTTGAAAACCAGGAGCATCGTCTTACTTCCAGCGGAATGACCACCCCTGTTGGTATGAAAAACCCCACAAGTGGTGACATATCTGTTATGCTCAACTCAATAACTGCTGCTCAGCACTCACACACATTTATTTACAGAGGTTGGGAAGTTGTCACAAGCGGTAATGATCTTGCCCATGCTATTCTCAGAGGCTCTGTAGATAAACACGGCAAAACACATCCCAACTATCACTACGAAGATCTCATCAATCTTCATGATGCTTATGCCGCATGTAATCTTCAGAACATGGGAGTTATTGTTGATACAAACCATTCAAACTCCGGCAAAAAATATCTTGAACAGATAAGAATTGCCAAAGAAGTTCTTCACTCCTGCCGCCACTCTTCCGACATTAAATCAATGGTTAAAGGCTTCATGATTGAAAGCTATATTGAAGACGGCGCTCAGAAAATTGGAGAAGGCATTTACGGCAAATCAATCACAGACCCCTGCCTCGGTTGGGAAAAGACAGAAAGACTCATTCTTGATATCGCAGATCTCACATAATTCAAAGACTAACATTTTAAGTGAGGTTTTAATATGATGCGCAATAGTATCGTTTACGCAGTCAAACATAAAGATGAAGATATAAGAGCCCGATCCCGATCCGGTGGTATTTTCACTGCTATATCTGATATTATCATTGAAAACGGTGGGGCTGTTTACGGATGCGCCCTTAATGACAGTTTTTTAGCTGTCCACGAAAGAGCAACAACAAAACAACACCGCGACAAATTCAGAGGCTCAAAATATATCCAGTCTGATATGGGTGATTGCTATAAGCTCATAGAAAAAGATCTGAATAACGGTATTGACGTTTTATTTTCAGGAACACCATGTCAGGTTCACGGAGTTATCAACTATCTGAAAGTCAAAAAAGTTAACACAGACAGATTGATAACCATAGACATAATCTGCCACGGAGTACCGTCACCCGAAGTATGGAGTAACTTTATCAAAAACAAATTTGATATCAAAGATATTGAAAAGGTCGATTTCAGAGATAAGAAAAATTTTGGTTGGCGTGATCATGTTGAAACTTTGACTGTTAATGGCGAAGAGATTTCTTCACGAGATTTTACCACCGCCTTTCTTTCTCATCTTATTGTTCGGCAATCCTGTTTTTATTGCCATTACAAAAAAACTCAAAGGATTTCAGACATAACCATCGGTGACTATTGGCGAATAGAAAATAACGACAAAGACTTTGACGATGATAAGGGCGTATCAATTGTTTTAATCAATACTGATAATGGTGAAAAATTTTTCAACCTTTGTCAGGACAAGCTCACAGTTAAAACATTCCCGTTAGCAACAAGTCTGCAACCGGCTCTTGATCACAACTATATTGAACCGGCTAAACGCCAAGACTTCTGGAAAGAATATAACGGCAAAAATTTAACAGAGCTTATTCAGAAATTCACAGCACCTCCCCCACTCCCTTTCTACAAAAAAATAATAAGCAAATGCATTGAAACAGCATCGAAAATTTTTAAATAAACTAAAAGGATTTTATGAGTTATGGTGCTTTTTGAAAACAAAAAAGATTGTTGCGGTTGTAGCGCATGTAAAAACATCTGCCCTAACAACGCTATCAACATGATTAGTGATAATGAAGGTTTCTGGTACCCTGATATCAGTAATAACTGTGTTAATTGCGGGTTATGTGTAAAAGTCTGCCCTGTCAGATGTTCTCAACTTGAAGAAGACAAAGAGAAAAATAAAAAGCATATCGGAATTATCAATCTTCAGTACACAGCTAATTACGGCGCTGTTATCGCAGCTGCAGTTTTAGAAGATGTTGTAGGAAGCATCGCAGGTGAAGAATATACAGTTAAATCTATCAACTATATTCCTGAGGGTAACTACAAAAATAAACTCTCTGAAATTCGCGATAAAGCAAAACAATGGGGCGGTTGGAAATTATATTTAAAATCATTTTTTCCTAAAACAATCAATTCACAATACAAGTTTTTAAGAAACAGCAGATTTTTATCTTTTAAAAAAGCTTTTCTTAATCTGACACCGACCTATTCAGATGCTCAGAGCATCAACAATGATCTGAATTATTCCGCTTTTATAACCGGCTCAGATATAGTGTGGGCACCCAAAAAAGCTGACAATTTCAGAGCTGACGGATACTTTTTAAAATTTGCAAACAATAACCAGTTAAGAATTGCCTTCGCTCCGAGCCTTGACAATAAGGTAGATAAAAAGCTTTTAAAATTGTCTGATGTCTATAAAGAAAATTTAAAAAGCCTTGACTTCATTTCTGTAAGAGAAAAGAGCAATATCGATTTTATTCAGAGCCTTACTGACAAAAAGGTGTATCATTGTTGTGACCCTGCGTTTCTCGTCAGTGAAGATTATTATGACAAGATGATATCCACAGCTAAAATTAATAACCGTGACGAAAAGTATATTTATGTCTATATACTTGAAATCAATCAGGATATCGTTGATTACGCAAATAAACTTGCTCTCGAAAAAAATCTTAAAATATGCTATTATTCAGCGAATCACAATGATTATAATTCACCGTCGGAAGACTGTACTCCGGACGGTCCGGCTGAATTTTTATACAGACTCAAAAACGCAGAATATGTGTTAACTAATTCGTTTCATTGTGTTGTTTTTTCACTGCTTTTCAAAAGGAAGTTTTTATCATTCATAAGAAGTGATGTCAGTGTAAAAGCAACTGATTTGCTTGATGATTTTGATTTATCAAACAGAATCGCTGCCAATAACAGCAATATTGATGATGAAATTGATTTTAATAAGGTTGATCAAAAGCTTAATGAAATCAGAAATAATTCAACTCAATATCTTAAAGATGCATTAAGAAACTTAAAATAAAAACCTGACAAGCGTTGCTTGTCAGGTTTTTTTGTATAAAAGGGTTGTGACCAACATCTGACGATGTTGGCCACAGAGGGGGGATATAATATAAAGATGCTGTCAAAATTAATCAGTGATCAAATCACCTTGTCAATATATTAACAAAATTTTCACTTTTTGTCAATACTATCTTGTGATTAAATGAACCAGAGGAAACCAAGTAAGAAGATAATGATAAACCACTGACCAACAGTGTAGCTGACAGTTACATTACAATCAGCCTGAACAAGCACGTTACCTGCAGCGTCAACAACAGCACATGTGATTGTAGCTTCACCTTTACCTGCTGCGTAAACGTTACCGTTTTCATCAACTGTAGCAACATCGCTATTTGATGAATACCAAACTACAGTAGAGCCCTGAGCAACAACTGCTTCATAGCTGAGTGTTGCTGAAGACTTGTAATCCATAGCAAGTTCTGTTGCGCTGAGAGTTATGTTCATTTCATAATTTACTACAGGGAAAAGAACGATTGTTTCGCCATTTTCAAGAATTGAACAGTTAGTAAAATTAACCTTTACATCACCTGATTTATAGCTTGAACCGGCAGGTTTTGTGAAGGTTGCTGTGTAAAAAGAACCTGTTTTAGAATAAAGATTCTGGAAAAGAACAGAAACCTTACCATTCAATGGGTTAACCTGACCAAAAGCACCTGATGAGGTAGCAATAGCACTGGGAGCAATTGAAGTGCAGGTATAACCTGAAGCGCTCTGGAAAGTAAAGTCAGCACAATTGAAAGAACCGGAAACAAGATCAATTGATACTGTTACCTGATTGTTTGTTTCACTAACCACTTTAACTTCAAAAACAGGGTCAGCATAATCAGCTGCGCTTGAAAAAACTGCACACATTGATAAAAGCATAACCGAACAGATAATTACTGAGATAATTTTTTTAATTGATTTTTTCATTTTAATCCTCTCCTTCCAAGAGATAATAATACATTTTATTACAAAAGTCAACTAATTTTTTTGGTTACGAAGCATAACCATCCGTTATTTTCGTGGCGTTCAATAACTTTGAATCCGTATTTTTCGAAAGCAGAAACAACATCATCTTCTCTGACATCTATAATACCTGAAGTTATAAAAACAGCATCATCCTGCATAAAAGCGCCGACATCTTTACAAAACATTATTATAACATCAGCAACTATATTAGCCACAACCACACTATATTTGCCACTGACTTTATCAGTAAGATTGCCTTCATAAGCTGTGTATTTTGAAGAATCGAAACCATTAAGTTCAGCATTTTCCCAAGCTTTTTTTACAGCAAGAGGATCGATATCAACACCTACAGCTTTCTGAGCCCCGAGAAGTAATCCGGCAACACCGAGAATACCGCTGCCGCAGCCTACATCAAGAAGAGTTGTTTCTTCATTGACATAATTTTCAAGAGTCTCAAGACAAAGCTTTGTTGTATCGTGGCCACCACTTCCGAAAGCAAGACCGGGTTCAATGTCAAGCACTACCCTGTCGCCCGGATCAAAATTATCATCCCACACAGGATGAATCATAAGTCTGTTACCTACAGGTAATGAGTGGAAATAATCTTTCCAATTGTTTTCCCAATCCTGATTTCTGCATATTGAAACATCAATTTCATGGGAAATATTCTCAGCTGTATATCTTTCAGATAAAAAAGCAACCGCTTCTGTCGGATTTTCTTGTGGAGGAAGATAAACGTGAACAAACGCCTTATCTCTGTCTTTTTGTAAAAGCTCTTCATCAATAAGGTCAATTTTAGCTATTTCCCAAGCGGCCTGCTCAAGATCGCTGTAATCTTCAATATATATACCGTAAGGGACGACCATCTGAGCGATATCTCCGGCTTTGTCAACATCTGTTGAGCTTACGCCTATTTTTATTTCAGTCCAATCCATAGTAATACCTCTCAATATTTATTATGCACATCTTCAGCAAAGCAGAGTAAATCTTTAACTTCAAGAACAGTTCCGTCATCAAGAATTGCTTTACCGTTCATTTTGCCGAACACCTGATGCTGATCAGTAATAATAACGTTTAAATCTATCTTTGCGCAACGATCAATTATCGGCTCAAACTCCATCTCAAAGCGACCGTCAGATGATGTGAAAGTCCACGGATCAGTGTATGAAGAAGACGGTATATTAAATGTTATATCATCAAGCTTATGACACTTTCCGTCATAAAAAAGCATATTTTCACTTGCAGCTGAAGTGTCACCGAAACCATAGCCGATGTTAAAACCAAAGGGTTTTCCGTTGATAACACCGTTACCTGAACCCCAATACCATGTATTGTCATAAGTCCAGACGCCTCTGCCCCAGTCAAGAGTACCAAAATCAGTTTCAGGGTTAAACACATACTCTTTGCCATCAAATTTAACCTTACCCGAGGCCGGCATACAATTGATTTTTTGATTATAATAAAAAGCTGTTTTCTTTTCTTTCCAAGGAGTTGCAATAACCATTGTATCCATCTTGGGTTGTTTAAGTGTAATATCACATTCAAAAGGCTTGCCGTCCTGGAAATCTTCAAAACGACAGACTATTCTTCGTTCACCATCGTTTTTGAGAAATTTAATATGCAAACGCTTATCATTGAATATTACATGACCTTTTTCTGAAGTAGAGGGCATATTTGTTTTGCCCAGAGGTAATGGTTTGAGAATTGTTTCTGTATGTTCGCAAGGCACCTTGAAATCAAGTAAAGAAACGGAATGAAGACCGATATATCCTACATCTGAAACAGTAAAAGCAACGCCGAATTGATTTTCTTCAGAAATAACAAGATAATAATCCCATTCCTTAATACGGATTTTTGGCGCTTTTATATCGTTACGGTTATATATCTGCAAAAGTTGTTTAGACCAACCGGGTTCGCGAAGACTACCGTCATCTTTAAGAAGAGGTTGAATATTTGTGACTTCATGATTTCTCATAATCATTCTCCTTTTTATAATAAATCAGCTTTGGGCTGTATCTCTTTAATTCCGGGGTTATAGAGCTTTCTGTTTTCAAGAGCCCATTGACGCGGTGTGAATTCACCGACATTAACTTCGCTTACAGCCTGAGTTATTTCATAAATTCTTGCATCAAGCAAGTCAAGCTGAGCTAATATTTCAGCCTCAAGAAACATCGGCCTTACGGCTGCGCCGAATTCAGGCTCGCCGTGATGAGAAATAACCATATGTTCAACAAGCATAAGAAGTTCAGGATTAATTCCAAGTTCCCTGCCTTTGATTTCAATATCCATAGCACCTCTTACAAGATGGCCGATAAGAGTTCCCTCAACGCTATAGCCTGAAACAATACCTGTCTGAGACAAGTCAAACTCACGAAGTTTAGCTACATCGTGAAGAATAACACCTGTAAAGAGAAGTTCACTATCAACGCTCGGATAAATCTGACTTATGCTCTGAGCAAGGCGCAAAACAGACAATGTATGATACATCAGGCCGCCTCTTATGGCATGATGAAGCCTGAAAGCTGCAGGGCAAACAGTAAGAAGCTCTTTATTCTCATTGAGAATGGTTGTAACAAGCAGTTTCAGCTCAGCGTTTTCAAAACCGTCTGCCACGCCATAAACTGCATCAAAAAGAGTTTCACCACTATATTCAGCTGAAGGAACAAAATCTTCAACCTTAACATCATCAGCCTCGAGTGCAGGACGTATGCGATCAACTCTGAGCTGAGGCATATCATTAAAAACAGACTCTGTTCCTCTGATTTTTACAATAGTATTTGCTTTTATATCACTGTGAAGATCTTCTTTGTAATCCCACAATTTTGCATTTATTTCACCTGAGCTGTCGGTCAGCATCATATCAAGATAAGCAAGACCTTTAGCTGTTTTTTTAACCTCAACAGTCTTTACAAGGCAAAAACCTTCAACGGTTCCGTTATTGTTTATGGGTTTGAAATTCATTGTCTGCCTCCAAAAAAATATTTATACAATTATTATAACAAAGGCCGCTTACTTTTGCAAACATAAATTAACTGACAGAGTCAGATTCTTTATGAATATTTCTGTATTTTGTCGGTGTGCACAAATATCTGCGCAAAAATACCTTTGAAAAATAATTCTGATCAGAAAAACCACATTCAACTGCAATATTTTTAATACTGATATCTGTTTTTAAAAGCATTTTTTCAGCTTGTTCAAGTCTTGTATTATTTATATACTCACCTATAGTGAGTCCGTAACGATCTTTGAAAGTGTTCATAAGAGTTGTACGGCTGCAACCAAAAATATCACACATTCTTTCAATTGAAAGTTTTTTATGTGAATTGTTTGCAATATATTTTCTGATACCTGAAGCAAGGTCTTTTGATTTTGG
>JAZRME010000252.1:0-4367 GCA_045647325.1 Acutalibacteraceae bacterium
CACCGACAAGAACAGGTTATGCGTTCTCAGGCTGGAAGAATGAGTCAAATGTCAAGACCTATATGTCAGCTATTCCCGCAGCTGATAACAACTCAATCATTCTTGCTAACACAACATCATTTGTAACTCAGCAGTCAGTTACCGCTTTGTGGAATATCAAGCAGTTTAAACTCAACGTTTATGCTTATTATAACCAGGCCGGCAGCCCCACTGTTGCAGGTACAACATATTCACTCGACACAGCTGAAACAGCAGGTTATGTTGCTATCGGTTCAGTTAAGAGCTCAGGCGGTAAGGTTTCACAGGATGTAACCTACAACACATCTGTAACTTACAGCGCAGTGGCAAAAACAGGCTACACATTCAAGGGCTGGTACTCTGCACCCACAATGTCAGGTGATCAGATTACAGCATGGAGCGCTGTTGCCGACTCAGACGCATCAACTGTTACAATCAGTAACATGGGCGCTGAAGATGAAAATATTTATGCAAGATTTGACATTAACGAGTATGTTGTTAATGTTTATGCTTACAGCAACAGCAGCGACAACCCCGATAACTTTATCGCTTCAACAGCCGGCGGCACTGTTAAACTTGACACAGGTCTTATTTCACAGAGCTATGTTTACGGCCAGAAGTTCACAATGACAGCTACTCCCGAAACAGGCTATGTATTCAAGGGTTGGTATTATAACAACAACTCACTTTCAGGCACAGTTTCATTCGGTGACGCTGTTGCAGAGGTTACTGTTACAGACAACCTCGCTGATAACGGAGTTATCAACTACAAAGCCAAGTTTGAAGTTCAGCAGTATCAGTTGAGCATCAACGCTAACGGCGGTGAAGTTCCCTCAGGCAAATATACCTACACAGGTTATATGGGCGCAACAATCACAGTTGACGAGCCCGTAAGACCCGGCTATACATTCGTTAAGTGGAACATGACAAACGATGTCAACGGTTCTGAATACGGTACTATGGTCGGCTCAGCATACACATTCGGACCCGGTAATGACCGTGCAACCGCAGAGTGGAAGATTAACCAGTATCCTGTTACTATTGACCCCAACGGCGGCGAAGTTAAAGTCAACTACTACTCCGGTGGTGATGTTGACACCAAAACAGCTGAAATCAGCACTTCAACAGTCCTTAATATGGACTATAACACAACCGCAAGTATCAACAGACCCACCAAGACAGGTTACTCTTTCGATAAGTGGATTGTTACAAACGCTACAGGCTCATTTGTTGCCGGTGAATCAGGTAACGCTTCCACATATAAGGTTGGTCTTGATGACGCAGCTGTTATTCAGGCAACATGGCTTGTTCAGCAGTTCCCCATCAAGGTTCAGGCATGGGGTGACGCTGAAGGCAGCGAAAACCTTTACACAGTTGAAAAGGGCGGTTATGTAAAGATCGGCGCTGACGGTGCTGAAGGTGTTACTGTTGAAAGCAACATCGATTACGGCACAACAGCTACTATCTATGCAATTCCCCAGACAGGCTACACATTCCTCGGTTGGCAGACATCTCTTCCCTCAATGGGTCTTGCTGATGACAGAGTAACAACAGCTGAGTTTGAATCAGCAGCTATGACCACCAACGGTCTTCAGTATTATGCTGTATTCGGTATCAACCAGTATGATGTTGCTGTTGACGCAGCTAACAACTCTTTGAGAGACCTCGAATCATTTGTTAAGGGCAGCGAAGGCGGCACTGTAACAGGCAGCGGCAGATTCAGCCACGGTAGCGACGTTACAGTTACAGCTACAGCTAAGACAGGCTACGAGTTTGTCGGTTGGTATAACGCTGACAACGAAGAGGTTTCAGTAAGCCAGACTTATACATTTGACCTTGTTGAAGATGTAGCTCTTACAGCAAGATTCTCAGTCAGCCGTTACACAATCACAACTATGGTAATGTCTAACACTGCCAACGATCCCGACGACTTCCTTAATAACGAAGAGGCCGGTAACGTTGAAGGCGACAAGAAATATTACCACGGTCAGACAACAAGCCTCAAAGCTGTTGCTTACCACGGTTATGAGTTTGTTGGTTGGTATAACGACAACGACGACCTTATCACAACCGAAGCTACACTTAAACTTGCTGTTACAAGCAACGCAATTTATCGCGCTAAGTTTAAGGTTGTTATGGTTGATGTTAACCTTTACGCTATGAGCAACGCTGATGATATCAACGCATTCGCTCAGGACGGTAAGGGCGGTACAGTATCTTATGACGGCGTAACCTATGGCGCAACCTCATCAGGCCAGTGCGCATACGGCGGTCAGGATACAATCTACGCAAAACCCGAAACAGGTTATGAATTCAAAGGTTGGTACAGCGATGCTGAGCTTAAGGTAGCTCTCGGTCAGGGTAACTATCACCCCGAGGGTTACTATGACTTCAATATTGCTATCAACGATTCAAAGGGTGTTAATCTCTGGGCTAAGTTCGCAATCGAAGCATATCTTCTCAGAGTTTATGCTTACAGCAACACAGGTAATAACACATCTCTTTATGAAAATAACAATGTCGGCGGTACTATCGACATCACACTCAGTGATGATTTTGTAGGCAGCATCGAAACTTCAGGCAGTAACGGTGCCCGTGCTGAAGTAAATGTTTACTTCGGTAAGACAGCTGAGCTTGTTGCAACTGTTAAACAGGGTTACCTCTTTGACGGTTGGTATGCAGATGCTGAGTTTACAAACTTTGTAAGTAACGAAGCAACAATCACAACAGCTGATATGACAACTGACGGTCTCAGCTATTACGCTAAGTTCTCAGTCGGCAGCTTCACTCTTGAGTATGATGCCAACGGCGGCGTAAACGGTTCTGTAAAGAACGAAACACTTTATTACAACACAAGCTACATTATCAACCCGTTGGCTACTCCGGAAGAGAGAACAGGTTACATCTTCCTTGGTTGGAGCATGTTGAGCACAGCATCTTCACCTGACTTCGCTCCCGGCGCATCAATCGGTGAAACAATCACAAGCGAGTGGTATATCAACAACGGCAACAAGACTACTCTTTATGCCGTATGGGCAATCAGCGCAAACACAATCTACGCTTACTCAGCTTATAGTAAGGCTTCAAGCTACTACTATATGGATTGGGACGGCAGCGAAGGTGGTACTGTAACAGTTGTTCCCAAAAACGGTGACGCTGACCTTGACGCAGACGGTAATGTTGTTATTCCTCAGGGCGCAGCAGTTGAAGATTATCTTGAGTTTGAAGCTAAACCCGGTTACGCATTCCGTTTCTGGAGATACAGCGCATACGCAGATGATATTGCAGCTGACGGTGTTCATGTAAGTGACAGCTGGTGCAGCGAAGGTAAGGGTACAGTAACAATGCCCGCTCATCCGATTTATGTTATCGGTTACTTTGAGATTCAGACCTTCTCAGCTACAGCCCGTGCATATTACAACACAGCCGCTGACGCAGACACCTACTCATTCGGTGCAACCGGCGGTACAGTTAAGCTTGGTAGAACAGGTCTTAACGCAAAAGAAGCTATTTCTGAAAACGCAGACTTCGGTCAGCCCGTATTCTTTGTTGCAACAGCAGCAAAGGGATATGAATTCTCAGGTTGGTATCAGCAGTCTGAAGTTGTTGACGGCAATGTAGCTCAGTGGGAGACATTGGTTGAAACAAACACAGACCTTTACGCTCAGATTAACGACTCAGGTAAAGAGGGTCAGAGCGCAGCTAACCATTATTACGCTGTCTTCTCAATTCTGGCTTTCGACGCCAAAGTCAGCGTAAGAACATACAATGTAAGAGAAGATCTTATCTATTCTGAAGAAAATCAGTGGCCCGGTGGTACTCCCTCTAACGCAGGTGGTAACGCAGCTATCGGTCTCACACCGACATCTGACAGCTCATGGCTCTGGACAGAAGACGGTAACATCAACCGTACTATCGAAAATGTATATTACGGCACAAGAGTTTATTATGAAGCTGAAGCCAAGGTAGGTTACATTTTCGCAGGATGGTACAGTGAGGCGGATGCCGATTATTACGGCGAAGCTCTCTATGAAGAAGTTGAGCTTTATTGCTCAAAGATTATGCGTGAATCAGATATGTATATGGAAGCTAAGTTTATCCCTGTAAGCTTCACATTGATTCTTGACGCAAACGGCGGTACTTCAGGTAACCCAACAGAAGTTCTCGTAACATACGGCAGCTCAATCAAGATTGAAAATTCTTCACTTCCCACCAAGACAGGTTCAACCTTCCTCGGTTGGTCAGATGCTGCCGACGGCTCAGCTGTTGTTGAAGAATACAGCAGAACAATCACACCCGAAACAGTAGCATTGTGGTATGACGTTGTTACAAGCGGTAACTTGTCAGGC
>JAZRME010000253.1:0-16760 GCA_045647325.1 Acutalibacteraceae bacterium
TGAAAAAGCGCAAAGAGGCATAATTTATGTCGATGAAATTGACAAAATTGCCAGAAAATCTGAAAACCCGTCAATCACACGTGATGTCAGTGGTGAAGGTGTTCAACAGGCTTTACTTAAAATTCTTGAAGGAACTGTTGCTAATGTTCCCCCTCAGGGCGGCAGAAAGCATCCCCAACAGGAATTTATTCAGATTGACACATCCAATATCCTTTTTATCTGTGGCGGTGCATTTGACGGTATAGAGAAGATTATCGAAAAGCGTATGGGTGGTTCAGCTCTCGGCTTTGGCGCAGAGATCAAAAATAAATCAGAAATGACAGCCGAAAATCTTATGAGCAAGGTTATTCATCAGGATTTGTCAAAGTACGGTCTTATTCCTGAACTCGTTGGCCGTTTGCCGGTTATCACAACCCTGAGTCAGCTCACTAAAGAGGATATGATTAAAATTCTTAAAGAGCCAAAAAATGCCATTCTTAAGCAGTATAAAGCTCTTTTTGATATGGATGGTGTGGAGCTTGACTTTGACGATGAAGCACTTGCTGCTGTCGCAGAGCAGACTCTTGAAAAGAAAACGGGCGCACGTGGACTTCGTTCTATTATGGAAGGTGTTCTTCTTCCCACAATGTATGAAGTGCCCGGTGATAAAGACATTGTTAAGGTTGAATTTACTAAAGAATGTATCACCGACGGAGCAGCTCCTGTTGTTACAAAAAAATAAAAATAAGACGGTAGAGCGAATCTACCGTCTTTTTGTTTGGCTATAAAAAGAATTTAATCTTCAAATGAACCTCTGTAGCTTGCGTCAATAATTTTTGACAGCTGATCAAATGCTACATCAGCGAGGGATTTCGGAAGTCCGGGTAAATCTACCATATGAGCAACGCTGTCAGCTATTGCTGATGTTGGCTGCTGTGAGCTTGGGGTGAAGGTAACTGCGTTTTTCTCTTTAAAGTCAAACTCAATCGTTCTTCTGCAAACAGACTCAACCGGGCGCATATTGATAACAAGAGTGTCTGTGTCTTTCCATGCGGCGGTGCTGTAGGCTGTGAAATTCATCTTTGCAAGACGAATTTTTGACACTCTGTATTCACCGTCCATACCGCAGACAATTGTGTTGTGTTCATCGCCCTCATCCCATGTCATGGTGCATTCATTCTCACCAAAATCAAAGCTGACATTGTTGATGTTACCGGCTTTATCAGCTGACATATAAACAACAGGTATAGGCAGCATACTTACAGGAAAACCGGATGTTTCAAGAAGAAGGTTTTTGTTAAACTTAATAGTTCTGTTTTTTATTGTTTCTTCGAGTACGCTTCTCTCGGTAGGCTCAAGAATATCATCAAGAGGGTCGAAGGCAACGGTTTTATCATATCTCGGTTCGCTGTCAGGCTCAATAAAGCCTTTAGGAAAATGACGCCAGATTGCATCACGGGTCTTTTGCTCGTTTATTTCACCGGCTGTGACGATAATCGAAGCATCACGGTCTTTAAAAACAATGCCGAATTGTGAAAACATACCGTCAAGTCGGTATGCAGAGGCACCTGCACAATGCCAGACACAATAACCGTAGCCACACTGGCTGTCAGGGTGTGAGTTGACAGAGGAATTATCAACATGCCTTTTTCTCGTTTTGCGAACCCAACTTTCAGGGATAATCTGTCGGCCGTTAAAAACACCGTCGTGCTGATAGCAGGTGACGATTTTTGCAAGGTCCTCTGTCTACAAAAAAAGTCCCCAACCGCCTGCCTCAATACCTCTGGGTGAAACCTCCCAGGCAGGTGTTTCAATGCCTAACGGTTCAAAAAGACGGGGTGTGAGAAAGTCTGTGACAGTCTGACCTGTGATTTTATGAATAACAGAGCAGAGCATATATTGATTTTCACTGATGTATTGAAAATGCCCGTCATTGGGTGTGAAAGCCCATGGAGAGTCAAAAAACTGACGTTCCCAATTTGGTTTTGTTTTATCGGTAAAAACGCTGACATTTTTGCCTGATTGCATTGTCAGCAGAGAATGAATATTAAGCATTTCAAGGTTTTCATCACGCTTGTCAGGTATGAATTCAGGGAATATGTCAAGAAGCTTTGTGTCTGTTTTTAACAGACCTTCTTCAACAGCAAATCCGATTGCCGCTGAAGTAACAGTTTTGCTTACAGAGTACATAGCGTGAGGAATGTCGGGTGAATAGGGGGCAGCCCAACTTTCAAAAGCAACTTTGCCCTGACTCATAATCATAAGGCTGTGAACTTCAATATCATTCTCTTTAAAGTCGGCTAAAAGTGACTCAATCTCTCTTAACGAAACGCCGACCTGCTCCGGATAATCAGCTCTTTCAAGTCTGATTTTTTCTGACATTATATCACCCCTTAATAAAATTTATATAAGCTTATTTCTTTCTTTTTTTAAACAAGTAAATCTGTGCTGCAACGATTCCACCGCCACAGAGAACAACTGCAGTTAATCTGCCGATTGAAAATGAAAATTTACCGGCTGTTTCATCAGGCGAAGAAGGTTTCAGGTTGGTATAAGCCTCTGTAAGATTAAAAATTGCATTTGAAAGCTGACTTTGTGAAGCGACTTCAGTGGTATATTTTTTTGCTGTGTTGTAGGCAGAGGTCAGGCTTTCAAGACTATCTTTTGAAAAATCACCGTTGAGATATTCTTCACACATTCCGACAAGAGAAACAAGCTGAGACCTCAACTCATTGGTGGAGTCTATATAATCTGTCAATAAATCCGGGTAGTCTGTTTCAATCACGGAATATCCGTGAGAAATCACATTGTCCCAACCGGTGATATCATCAGATCTGTCAGCTGCATATTCATCAACCATAGAAAACATGGCTTTTATTTTGTTTTTGTGAAATTGTGAAGTATATGAGTCATAAAGAACAACACCGTTTCTGTTTTTGGTGCCGACTTTGACCATACTGAGGCCGACCTCAGTTGCATCACGCAAAAGAGAATTTGCGCCAAAAATTATGTTGCCGTTATATTGAGGGATAATCAGATTTTTAAAACGTTCATTTTTGTTTATGATTGATGCGACATCACGGCTGTCAGCGTCAGTTAATCTGAACAAAACTCTGCTGAGCATCTCTTTGTTTTCAACAACACCGGCAACCTTGCCGAGATCGTTTGTTGAAACATCAATAATCATAATGCTTTCGATATAAAGCGCATCAAGGGCCTGCTCGAGAGTGGGGATGGTGTAACCGCTTTTTTTTGCGAGTTCTCCGCCGTTACCGTAGCGAAGAAAGTACTGAGTGATTTCACTATGATTTTTTTCACTTAAAAGACCTGTAACAGTTTTTCCGTTAGCGTCAACACACATTCTTTCAAGAGTGTCATCAGCCATAAGAACGGGAACTCCGTCTTTGGTGAGTCTGACATCAACAGAAACGTAATCTGTTTTGCAATCTGTGATTGCTTCAACAGAATTTTCTGCATATTTTTGCCAGTTGCCCATATTTGCGCAGACCTCAAGGTCAGTGGAGTATGGCTTCCGGAGTGGCTGGTTACCGGTGAGAATTGATTTGTCAATGGTCTCACCCTCACTGTATGAGCCCACAACGGCTGATGCGCTCATTGAAAATGAACTTAAAATCAAAACCAAAGCCGTTATTATTGATAAAAATGTGCAGAGTTTTTTCATTAGAATACCTCGAAAAAATTTTTAAAAAAAAGACAAACAAATGTTTGCATTTGACGAACATTTGTGCTATAATATGAAAAAATACTTTTATTTCTGAAAGGTAGGGATAGTTTTGGCCATAAATGATAAACAAAGAGCAATTTACGATTTTCTTGTTGAAAGAAGCTGTGACGGCGTTCCACCCTCAGTGAGAGAGATTTGTGCCGCTGTGGGTCTTAAATCAACCTCGTCTGTTCAGGCTCATCTTGATGTGCTTGAAGCTGAGGGATACATTTCCCGTGACCCTCTTCTCAAGCGCTCAATCAGAATTGTAGGTCAGCAGGATAATATCGTTCAGGTTCCTATTGTGGGAACAGTTACCGCCGGAGCCCCGATACTTGCTGTTGAGTCTATTGAAGGTTATTTTCCTTACACCGGTACGGTGTCAAGAGATAAGCCTCTTTTTGCCCTTCATGTCAAGGGTGAGAGTATGATAGAGGCAGGTATTCTTGACGGTGACCTTGTTATTGCTGAAAAGACGCCTTTTGCCAGAAATGGCGAAATTGTAGTTGCTCTTATTGAGGATGAAGCTACAGTTAAAACGTTTTATAAAGAAAACGGTTATTTCAGACTTCAGCCCGAAAACTGCACCTATGAGCCGATTATAGTTGATGATGTGTCAATTCTCGGCAAGGTTGTTGCAGTTATGCGATATTATTAATCAGCCGTTTCCCAATAAAAGGGCAAGCAAAGCGCACACAGCGGCCGAGCCTCCGATAGCGAAGGCTGTGATTGTGACGATGTTTTGTCTGAGCCTGATACCTGCTTTTGCTGATTTTGAATGAAGCTCTTCGTTTTTTGTTATGATAACATTACCTGCGTTTTTAAGAGCGTATTCAACGCCTGTAACAACAAGGTCTTTAGCGTTTTCATTGTCATCAGCAAAGATTTTAGTGACAATTGTTTCATTCTTATCAGCAACTGCACAATAAATAAAAATAGAATCATCTTCATTACCTGAAAATGCACTTGAAACAGCTACAGCATAGTCGCTTTTTGTTTCAATGCGCGTTTTTTGTGCGCAAGAAGCGAGATAATCCTTAACAGGCTGTGACGGTGCTCTTGATTCAGCATTCTGAGCAAATCTGAAAACAGTTTTATCTTTATCAACTAAAGAGGTACATTCTTCAATAATATCTATTCCGTTAACAGGTGAAAATGCAACAGTTGACTTTGTTTTTGAAAGTGTTGTGAAAAGTCTTTCTGTCAATCGAAGAAGCTTTAATTTCTGAAGGTCGGGTGTTTCTTCAACACCTGCTTTTTCACCGAGATATTTATAAAGACTGCCAAAAACAATTTCACTTGTTTTAACGCTGTCGAGAGGCATCACAACAATGCTCTGCGCTCCGGAAGAGATTTCAAAACCACAGGAAACGAGATTGTCAGTGGGAAAAATCTGTGAACCGGCAGGGAACAGAGAGTTGTTTATAAGTGCATTTTTAGTAATCTGACCTTTTTCAAACATTGGCAAAAGGTTAACATAAATTTCTTCAATCTGCTGTGTTTCAACATCAAAAGCTGAACACAGCATTTTTTTTATTGAATTATATGACTGATTCTGAACAGCTATAATAATACAGTCAGCTGAACGCAAAGCCTGTGAAATAGCAACAAACATTCTTTTTGGTGAAGCGAAGTTGCTGAATTTTACATTGTCGCTGTCAAAAACATTGGCGCAGTCAGATATGAGTTTTTTGCTGTTAGCAAAAACAGAAGCATCACCTTTGATAAGTGAAAAAAGCTTTATATTCATAATGACTCCTTTCTTAATTCTGGTTTAATCGACATAGGGGTTTGTCTGGTTGTTTTCATCATACCAAGCCTGGGGAAATCTTTGATTGATGTTTTTAGAGGCAGCAGTGGTGTCAACAGATGAGTCCTCACCGTCTCTGACGAGTCTGGCCATAACGACAAAGCGTGAGTCGTCAATAAGAAGACTGCAGGTGGAAAGGGTAAGAATTTTATCATCAGGAGTGACATCAACTTCAGTTTTAAAATATGAGCGCTCCATAACTTCGTCATAAAAGTCATAAAATTCTTTATCGCTGCCAAAGTCAGTGCGAAGATAATTGAAAACGTGGCCGTTATCGTGCTCCGGCTGTGTGTTGATAAGAAAAGCAGCAAAAACCTTCCATTTATAATCTTTGTAAAGGGTGTTGAATGTGATAACGGGACAAGCCTGATAAGTGCTGAGATTTTTATACATACTCAACTTACCGAATTGTGTTCCGTCACGCATATTGTGACCAAAGATTATGGTGTTTTGGTTAAGCGCTGACATATCGTTGCGATAATCAACAAACAATGCGCCGTGCTTATCTTCTTGACCATCAATATTATATTTGAGATAGTAAGAATTGTCTTTTGCCTGAACAACAGGATAATCAATATCAAGACCTTTTACAATTAACTTTCCTGCGAAATCACTATATTGGTTTTTGATCTCAACATATTTTTCCTGAACAGGAAGGTTGGCTTTGTCATCAGAGGAGGGGGTTGATGATGAGTCTGAATTTTCATCGACATTAAAAATCTCGTTTTGTTTGTTAATTGAGTAGGGTAGCCACACAAGATCATAAACGAGATAACCTGAGCTGCCTACCACCCCGATGATAGCAAGAATCAAGAGACATTTTCTTATGATTTCTTTAGTTTTTTTATCAGGTTTCATCTTTTTTATCTTTCTTTAAAGAATTTGAAATAATGTTATTTTTGTTAATTTTTAATTCAGCGCTGATAGGCTTTGAAATCGGAATATCAGCAGGAGCGCTTTCTTTTTTTGATAATTGATGAATTTTAGCAATAGCAGCCTCTTTTTCTGCCTTCGCTTTAGCGATAGCAGCGTCTTTTTCTGCTCTTGCTTTTGCTATTGCTTCATCACGCTCTTTACGGATTTTTTCGGTTTCGTCACGTCTGGCTTCTTCTCGGGCTTTTCTTGCTTCTCTTTTAGCGGCAAGTTCTTCCTGACGAAGTCGCTCTGCTTCAGCTCGTGCTTTGGCTTCAGCGTCAAGGCGCTCTTTTTCTTTGAGGGCGAGTTGAGCAGCCTCTTCAGCCTCTTGCTTTTGGGCAAGAGCTGTAGCAGCAGCCTTTTTCATAGCTTCAATTTCAGCCATAAGCTTTTCTGCATCAAGCTTTGCCTGGCGCACAGCTTCTTGCTGATTTTCGAGCTCACGACGGGCTTCTTCCTGCTGCTGCTGATTTATCTGTTGCTGACGCTGAATTCGTTCTTTTTCTTTAAGGAGCTGTTGGTTAGCCTCCTGAGCAGCAAGTTTGGCAACTCGCTGGGCTTCTTCTTTTTGTTTTTTTGCCATTTCAATAACACGGGCTGCTTCTTCGCTTTGTTCTTTAGCTTTCAGAAAAGCCTCTTTGGCAATATTTTCAGCTTCAGATTTTGCTTTTTGTGCCTGAGATAAAGCTTTTTCAGCTTCTTCTTTTTCAACCTGAGCCTTTTCGGCAGCGAGTTTAGCCTCTTTTTCGGCTTTCTCTTTTTCAGCCTGAGCCTTTTCGGCAGCAAGTTTAGCTTCTTTTTCAGCTTTTTCTTTCTCAGCCTGAGCCTTTTCGGCAGCGAGTTTGGCTTCTTTTTCGGCTTTCTCTTTTTCAGCCTGAGCCTTTTCTGCAGCGAGTTTGGCTTCTTTTTCAGCTTTTTTCTTTGCTGCCTGTGCTTTTTCAACCGAAATAAAGTTTTTGACTGCTGCAGCTGTTACGGCTGTGCCTGTCATTTCAGCGATTTTACTCTCTAATTTGGCGAGTTTTGCTATTTCTTTTTCAGTCATATTTTTAGCTTTAAGCTTTTCAGCTTTAAGCTGAGCTTTTCTTATGACTTTTTCTGCTTTTTTACGGGCTTTGGCCTTTTGTTTTTCAAGGCGAATCTGAGCTTTGAGTTCTTTTTTACGCTGTTTTTCTTCAATTTTGCGTTTTGCTTTTGAGAGCTTTGTAGGTTCAGTAAAAAGACCTGTACTTTCAACTGAAACTTCTTCGGTTATTTTATTGCCGTTGGCAAGAGTATCGGCTTCTGATTGGAAAATAACCTTGGTGTTGGTTTTATACATATCACGCAGTCGGGGAGTGTCACTGTCTTTTTTGACTTCAGACATACTGAATGAACCCGGTGCATCTTCAAGCACGTGATATCCGGCTTTTTCAAAGATATTTTTTACCTCTTCAGGTGAATCAGGTGTTTTTGATGATTGTTTGGGAGTTTCAACCTTGCCTTGTTTTATAGGTGCAACAAATTCAACAGGCTTGTCATCCTCGTCGTCAGAGAGAACTTCGGCTTCTGAAAAAAGACGGGAAAGCGGAGATGGTTCAACTCCGTTGGTGTCTTTCGGGATACTTGTGGCGGGTGTGCCGTAATAGCTGTAGCCTTTGTTTGCAGCAAGATGTCTTTTGATAAAACCCATTTGCTGAGGAGGTTCCATAGTTTCTCTTACGCCCTCATCAACCTCGACCGAAGCAAATGTGTTTTTTAAATTTTCAACACCTGATGTTACGATATAATCGTTAAGGCTTTCAGATGGATCAGGTAAAGGTTGACCTTTATCATCAACAGGAATAACTTCAGGGGACTTTGGTTTGCCTTCTTCTTTAGGCATAATTGGTTTATCAAATCCGTCTGCCATTCAAATTGCTCCTTTCAAAGATTATAGTGAGGGGTGCCAGCTTCTGTAAGCTGAATAGGGGTTTGCGAGTTTATTTTTATCATACCAGACCTGCGGTCTGCGATAATCGTTGTTGATTGTTACTTTATCAGTGTCAACTGAGTCGGTTTCACCTTCTCTGAGAAGTCGGCCGACTACAACAAATCTTGTGCTGACTCCGCCTTTTTTAAGGTTGTCATAGAGATGAATGCAGGTTGAAAGAGTAATGATTTTATCGGTTTTTTCAAGACCTGCATCAGTGGTGTAAAGAGCGTATTGATTAACCATATCAATATACCCTGCAAAATTTTCATCGCTCATATCAGGATTATAATAATCAAACACATATCCGCCGTCATCTGAGGCATTTGTTGTTGCATAAAAAACGGCATAAATTTTAAATGTGTAGTCACCTGTGAGCGTAGAGTATTTTATAAGAGGGTGGTTTTTATAATATTTAACATCCTCATAATAATCAAGTGCGCCAAAGTGTGTTTTATTTTTCATGTGATGACCGTAAATAATAGTGTTTTTGCTTAATTCGGTCTTTGAACAACGGAAGTCAACAAAAGGAGTTCCGTAACGGGCTTTTTTGTTGTAAGCGTTGTGATTATTCAGGTAATATGAATTGTTGTTGTATTGAACAACAGGAAAATCGATTGAGGTGCCTTCAATAGTCAACCAACCGGCAAGGTCTTTGTTTTCTGAATACATCGCCTTAAGGCTCTCATTGATTGAGTCAGGGAAGTTGACATTTTTGAAATTTGTTGTCAGCTCACCAAACGGGTCAAAGGTTTGAGGTTGACTGTTTTGAATAACAGTATCCGAAGGCTCTGTCGGGGTGGTGTTTTCTGACTTATTTTCTATAAAATTCAAAACAGCGAAAGTTGAACAGATAACAGTAGTGACACAAAGAAATATACATATAATTGTGGCGATAACACTCTTTTTTTTATTTTGATTTTCAAAAAAGTTTATAACACTTACGTCAGCAACAGATGATTGTTCAGCCGATGTTTCAGGAGAGTTTTTTATATCAAGAATTGAAGCAAAATCAGAGAAATCTGTTTTGACAGCGTTGTCTGCAACCGACTCACAAACATCGTTGACCTGAGTGAAATCTGTTTTGGTATTGATATTTTCTTTATTGTTATTCTGGTGTTGATCCATTTATATGTCACCCTAATTAAATATCGTTATCAATATAAAGTCTGACAAGGTTTAACGCTGTTGAGGCGTTAATAAGACGGTTGTAGTCACGGCAACCGGGTCCGTTTTTACCTGTGAGAATTTTTTTGACAATAACCGTGCCGTCTTTTGCGGCAAGTGAAATAAAGCTAAGACCAACAGGTTTGTCAGTTCCGTCACTTTCAGGCCCGGCTATTCCTGTTACGCTGATGGCAATATCTGCTCCGCTTAACTTAAGGGCGCCGACAGACATCTGACGGGCAACAGGTTCGCTGACAGCCCCGTATTGATTGAGGTCAGCCTCGTTGACCCCAAGGATTTTTGACTTGATTTCATTTGAGTATGAAATAATACCGCAACCAAAAACACTTGATGAGCCTGAAACATCGGTGATTCTTTTAGCGATAAGACCACCTGTGCATGATTCGGCAGTGGCAAGAGTCAACCCTTTTTCTTTAAGCTTTTTTACAACGGCAGTTTCGATATCAGGCATATCAATGCCATAAACAAAGTTGCCCAATCTTGATTTTATTTCATCAATTACAGGTCTGATAAGAGCGTCAGCTTCTTCACTTGTGTCAGCCATAGCTGTTACTCTTAACAGAGCTTCGCCTTCTTTGGCGTATGGTGCAACAGTGGGGTTAGCGCTCTGAAGCAAATCTTCAACCTGTTGCGCCATAATGCTTTCACCGATTCCGAAAGTGCGCACATTGTGAGAAACAATAACTTTTTGTGAAAAACGGCTGAGATAAGGCACGGCATAATTGAGAAACATCGGCTTAAGCTCTCTGGGTGGGCCGGGAAGCATGAGTATATGTTTGCCGTCTTTTTCGATGGCACAACCCGGAGCCGTTCCGTTATCGTTGGGAAAAACAACACAATCAGCGGGAAGCAAGGCTTGTTTTTTGTTGTTGTCACTCATAACTATGCCTTTTGAGTTGAAATAACTTTCCATTCTTTCAAGGCTCTCTTTATGCAAAACGCAGTCTTTTTCAAAAAAACTGCAACATATCTCTTTTGTTAAATCATCAGGGGTAGGCCCGAGACCTCCGGAAGCAATAATAATATCACTTCTGGAACAGGCGATTTCAAGCACTCTGGAGAGTCTGTCGGGGTTGTCACCTACAGTGGTCTGATGCAAAACGGAGATGCCCATTTTTGCAAGTTCAACCGACAAAAACTGCGCATCGGTGTTAACAATGTCGCCAAGAAGAATTTCTGTTCCTACGCTGATAATTTCACAAATTGCCAAAATATTTCACCTTATCTGTCTATCATAATAAATCGTGTTTTTTCTATAGCTTCTTTAACAAGAGCGTCAACATCAATCAATGCTTCTGCTTCTTCAAGCTGAGAAAGTTTCGGTTTTGTTTTAGGATGTTTGGGTGTGAACACCGTGCAACAATCTTCATAAGGAAGAATGGATGTTTCAAAGGTGTCAATTTTTCTTGAAATTATAACAACTTCATCCTTGTCCATACCGATAAGAGGACGAAAAACGGGCATTGTTGCAACAGCTTCAGTGCAAGCGATGGCCTGCATAGTCTGGCTGGCAACCTGACCAACGCTTTCGCCTGTGATAAGTGCGCCGCAATCCTCTTTTTTAGCGATAATTTCAGCGCAACGCATCATAAGTCTGCGCATAATGAGGGTAAATAAATCCTCAGGACAATTGTCTTTGATTTCTTCCTGAATGTGAGTGAACGGAACAACACAGAGAGGGATTCTTCCGCAATACTGTGATACCTTTTTGCAAAGGGTGTGAACCTTCATCTCAGCTCTCTGAGAGGTGTAAGGCGGTGAAGCGAAGTGAATACCTACAATGTTGAGACCTCTTTTTGCCATCATCCAACCTGCAACAGGGCTGTCAATACCGCCTGAAACAAGCAAAGCTGCACGTCCTGCTGAGCCGGTGGGCATACCGCCTGCGCGTTTGATCTGGTTGCCGTGAATATAAGCGTAAAAATCACGAACCTCAACCATAACAACAACATCGGGGTTGTGAACATCAACTTTGAGATGATGATATTGGCTGAGTATTTTACCACCGACCTCACGACAGATTTCAGGAGATTTGAGTGGGAAGTTTTTGTCAGAGCGTTTAGCCTCAACCTTAAAAGTTTTTGCGCCTTCGAGCTGATCACGAAGATACTCACCTGCGCAGGAAAGTATAATGTCAAGATCTTTTTCAACGGCTGCAGCTCTTGAGAGGGCTGCGATACCAAAAACTTTTGTCAGTCGGCGAACGGCCTCGTCAAAGTCAACGTTATCATCCTCGGCCTCAATCATAATTGTAGATTGAGCCGAGGTGAATTTGAACTTGCCAAGGTCACTGAGTCGGTGACGCATATTTTTTATAAGAATATCTTCAAAAGTACGGCGATTAAGACCTTTGAGAGCTAACTCACCGTTTTTAATAAGAATTGTTTCCTTCATTTTAAACTCCGTTTCGTTTATTTCATTCTTCTCATAGTTTTCTGAGCAGAGGCAATCCCCTGAACAAAATAGTCAATTTCTTGTTTGGTAGTATATCTTGAAATGCTGACTCTGATAGCGCTGCCTATACGCTGCGAATCAAGACCCATTTCGGTGAGAATTCTGCTCTTATGACCTTTTGAACAAGCTGAACCGCTTGAAATATAAATATTCATTTCAGAAAGATAATTGAGCATTACCTCTGAAGGAATACCTGTGACAGAAATGTTGGTCACATAAGGCAGAGCGTCAGCAGGGGAGTTGATAACAACACCGCCAAGCTCAACAAGACGGGAAATAAGATAGTCCCTTTGTTGCGTAGCGATTCTCAGATTGACATCAATATCTTTAATGGCATCAGCTGCTGCGCCGAAACCTGCGATTGCGGGTAACGGTTCTGTGCCGGGGCGAATGCCCTTTTCCTGACCGCCGCCAAAAACAGAGGTTGCGATTTTGGAACCCTTGTTGACAAACAGAGCTCCTGCACCCTTGGGGCCGTGAATTTTGTGAGCGCTGATACTCATAAGGTCAATACCTAAAGCGTGGGGCTTGAGAGGGATTTTTCCGAAAGCCTGAACAGCGTCGCAGTGAATAAGAGCAGGGGCATTGTATTTGCGCACGGCAGATTTGATTTTTTCAATGGCTTCAATTGTGCCGACTTCGTTGTTGACAGCCATAATACTGATAAGTGAGGTTGATGTGTTGACAGCTGCATAAAGCTGACGCTCATCAAAACGTCCGTTTTTATCTACGTTGAGTCTTATAACGTCGTAGCCTTCTTTTTCGAGCTGTTTCATCGGCTCTTCAACGCTGGGATGTTCAATCGATGTGGTGATAATTCTCATCCCTTTATGGCGATAAGCGTGAGCAGCGCCGAAAATGGCGATGTTGTTGCTCTCAGTTCCGCCTGAAGTGAAGATGATTTCACTGTCTTCACAAGATAACTTTTTTGCAATACTGTGTCTCGCATTTTCGAGAATTTCTGAAGCTTCAATACCTCCGAAGTGAAGAGAAGACGGGTTGCCCCAACATTTTGTTAATGTGTTATTGACTGCCTGAATTGCTTCGGGGCATACGGGTGTTGTGGCACTGTTATCGAGATAGGCTTCCATTAAACTTCCCTCCTGAAAGCGATAATTTCGCTACTTTAAAAAATATATATCTATTATACATCAAACTGACCTCTCTTGCAATATTTTTTTCGCTATTATATATAGGAAAAGGCAGAAAATTCTGTAATTTTTTTAAATTGAACTTCTATGTTAACATAATATGAAGGTCAGACTTTTTTTGACCGAAAAAATATTTTTATAAAGCTTAAAAAATAACGAAAAAATGAGAAAACAAAAGAAAACAAGCGTTATTTTAAATTTTTAAAATAAAACAAAGGAATTTGACTTTGTTTGACCTTTTGACTTTCAATGAAAAGGTGTATATAATAAGGTCAAAGTCAGAGAAAGTCAAAAATCAAAAAGTGAGATGATTTTATGAATATGAGCAACGAAATAGCCAATATGATTCTCAGTATGCTTGAGAATGATGGCTTTACAGAAATTCAGCGAAACGAGTTGGCGCAGACAATCGGCTGTGTACCAAGTCAGATCAACTACGTTATTTCGTCAAGATTCACACCCGAACACGGTTATATTGTAGAGAGCAGACGAGGCGGTGGCGGATATGTAAGGATATCACGTGTAAGCTACGATAAAGGCTCAGCGTTGATGCATGTGATTAACAGCGTAGGTTATTCGGCTGATGAAGCCACCTGCCGGGCCCATATCAGCAATCTCAATTATCAGAATCTTTTAAATGATGATGTTTCTGTTACGGCGCTTGTTGCTACAAGTGACAAAAGCCTCAGGGAGATCGGTTTACCGTTGAGAGACAGCGTAAGAGCCACTATATTTAAAAATATTTTATTATCAACACTTAAGAAAGGAAGATGATTATGCTTTGTCAGAATTGCGGAAAAAATGAGGCGACAACTCACATCAGAAGAGTTGTTAACGGAGATACAACACAAATGCACCTTTGCGCTGATTGCGCTAAGCATTTAGGTTACGGGGATATGTTTTCAGGTTTTGGTCTTAATTTAGATGATTTCTTCGGCGGCTTTTTAGGTGACACAGTTCAGAAACTTGCGTCTCCTGTTGAGCAGAGATGTCATAAATGCAACAACACCTTCGGGGATATTGTCAGAAGCGGAAAAGTAGGTTGCAGTGAATGTTATAAAACTTTTTATGATAAGTTGCTCCCGTCTATTCAGCGTATTCACGGAAGAATCAAGCATAACGGAAAACAGGCACCTGCTGTTGAGGCAACAGTTGAGCCTGTTGTTGAGCAACCTGAAGATACAGTTGAAACCCTTAAAAAAGAGCTTGTTGAGGCTATTGAAAAGCAGGAGTTTGAACAGGCTGCTGTTATCAGAGATAAAATAAGGGAGTTGGAAAACAAATAATCTAAAAATTTAGATATTTGTTGATAAATCAACGAAAGGAATGTTTTACAATATGAATAAATGGTATATAGAAAGCGGAGAACAAGGGGATATCGTATTAAGCACAAGAGTGAGATTAGCGAGAAATATCGATGAATATCCATTCCCTTGCAAGCTTACAAAAGAGGGCAAAAAAGAGGTCTGTGAAAAGGTCAGAGATATTCTTCTTTCTCAGAAACACTGGGACTTTTCTTACACTGAAACTTCTACTCTTACAAAGGCTCAGGCAATCTCTCTTGCCGAAAGGCATCTTGTAAGTCCTGATTTCGCAAGTGAAAATGACGGTGCGCTTGTGCTCACCGATGATGAGGCAATCAGTATAATGCTCTGTGAGGAAGATCATATAAGACTTCAGGTTATGATGTCCGGCCTTGCTCTTAAAGAAGCATATAATGTTGCTGATAAGGTTGACAATATAATTTCATCAGGTGTTGATTATGCGTTTGATGAAAGAATAGGTTATTTAACCCAATGCCCTACAAATCTCGGAACAGCAATGAGAGCGTCGGTTATGCTTCATCTTCCTGCGCTTACAAAGTGCGGTCAGATCGGCAAACTTGCCTCAACTGTGTCAAAGCTTGGTCTTGTTATCAGGGGCGCTCACGGTGAGGGCTCATCGCCTAAAGGTGAAATATATCAGCTGAGCAATCAGATAACCCTTGGCATTTCAGAGCAGGAGGCTCTTGATAACCTTCAGTCAATCACTCTTCAGCTTGTGGCTCAGGAAAGAGCTGCAGCTAAAAGCCTGATTGAAAACCCGGCTCAGGTTGATGCAATCTGGAGAGCAAGAGGAATTTTGCAGTATGCTACAATGCTTACCTGCGATGAGTTTATGGAGCTTTCATCGCTGATTCGTCTCGGCGCGAGAAGTTCATTGTTTGACTTTGATATCAAAAAGCTGAATGAGCTGACATATAATGTGCAACCGGCAACAATCAAGGCCCGTGAAAACAAAGACCTTACACCTGCTCAGAGAGATGTTATCAGGGCTGAAGAAGTAAGAAAGATTTTTGCATAAAATTATTATAAAAAAACTAAACTAAACTGAAAGGGAGAGGTGCTGAATGTATAAATTCACAGGCTTCACACAAAAAGCAAACACTGCATTGAACAATGCTATTGAATCGGCTGAAAATTTCGGACACACTTATATCGGTAGTGAGCACCTTCTTACGGGATTGCTCAGTGTTGAGGGCAGCGTTGCCTGTGCTGTTCTGACTTCAAGAGGAATAACGGTTTCTTCAGTTGAAAACACTCTTAAAACAACTGTCGGTATCGGTACGCCTACCGTGCTTTCACCCAACGAATTTACTCCGAGAAGCAAACAGATTATTGAAAACGCAATTGCCGCTGCCCGATCAATGAATCATTCTTATGTCGGAACAGAGCATATTCTTATAGCTATAGCTAAAGATTCAAGCTGTTTTGCTATGAATATAATTGAAAAATTCGGAGTTTCATCAAATGATATAATTCATGAAATCACAAAAAGTGTTTCATCAGCTAATTCACCGTCAGGTGAAAAAGGAAAAGCTGCCAAAAAGAGCGAAACCCCAACAATTGAGCAATTCGGAAGAGATCTGACCGACCTTGCCCGTCAGGGAAAAATTGACCCTGTTATTGGCAGACATAGTGAAATTAACCGTGTTATTCAGATTCTTTGCCGCCGTACAAAAAATAATCCGTGTTTAATCGGTGAACCCGGTGTGGGCAAAACAGCTATCGCTGAAGGTCTTGCTCTTAAAATTGCAAACGATGAGGTGCCTGAACTTCTTCGGGGCAAAAGAATTATTTCTCTTGATCTGACCGGTATGGTGGCAGGTACAAAATACAGAGGCGATTTTGAAGAGCGAATAAAATCAGCCATTGATGAGGTTATAAAAGCGGGAGATGTGGTGCTTTTTATTGACGAAGTTCACACTCTTATGGGGGCAGGTTCAGCTGAGGGCGCTGTTGATGCTGCGAATATCCTTAAACCATCTCTTGCAAGAGGTGAGATGCAGGTGATCGGCGCAACAACTCTTGAAGAGTACAGAAAAAATATCGAAAAAGACTCTGCTCTTGAAAGGCGTTTTCAGCCTGTTGTTGTGGGTGAACCCACTCAGGAGGAAGCGATTGAAATACTCAAAGGGCTTCACGATAAATACGAGGCTCACCACAATGTCAAAATTCCTGATGAAGCGATTGAGGCTGCTGTTCAGATGTCGGCAAGATATATCACAGACAGATATCTGCCCGATAAAGCGATTGACCTTGTTGACGA
>JAZRME010000254.1:0-13409 GCA_045647325.1 Acutalibacteraceae bacterium
AATGATGACGTCAAGATATTCAGGTGATGAAAGCAAAAAAGATATACATGAGGCTAATATTGATTATCTTACTCAATGCAGGGCTGCAGCTACAAGCGCAGCTGAGGCTATGAATTGGAATGTTATCACTTGTAATAACGGTGACGAACCGAGAAGCATAGAAGAAATCGGGCAGGAAATCGAAAATATTGTTTTAAAATTTATATTTTAATAACAAGTTCTTAATATTTTCTATTTACATTTAATTATAAATGGTGTAGAATTAATCTATGTATTTATGTAATTAAGTTGGTGAATTTATGATTTATGCCTTTTTAGCAAAGGGTTTTGAAGAGGTTGAAGCAATAGCAACAATAGATGTTTTGAGAAGAGCTGAGCTTGACGTTTTTACTGTAGGTATAGGCTCAAAGCTTATTTGCGGTTCGCATAATATTCCTGTATTTTGCGATCTTGAAGAGAGTGAAATCACTATTGACGAAAATCTTGACGGTATTATTCTTCCCGGTGGTATGCCGGGCACTCTTAATCTTGAAAAAAACAGTACAGTAAATCAGGCTATTGATTTCGCTGCGGACAACAACAAGTTAATTGCTGCTATTTGTGCTGCTCCGTCAATCTTAGGCCACAAAGGTTTGCTTAAAAATAAAAAAGCGACTTGTTTCCCCGGATTTGAGAATGAATTGACCGAAGCTGAAGTTGTCGAAGATTTTGTTGTAACTGACGGCAATATTATTACAGCCAAAGGCATGGGCAGTGCTATTGATTTTGGTCTTGCAATCACAGAATATTTTCAGAATAAAGATGAAGCTTTCAGGCTTAAAAACACACTTCAATGTCCAAACTAAAAAGTGAACTTCGTTCCGGGCTTAAGTTAAGCAGGGGAGAATACTATTCAACTAACAACAAGTCAGCTTGCGCAGAGGCTTTTTTAAACAGTGAACTATATAAAAATACAGATGTTTTGCTTTTATATTCTTCAATAAATTCTGAACCTGAAACATCTACACTTATAAAACAGGCTATTGATGACGATAAAAAGGTGTATTTACCCAGAGTATCGGGTGATACAATGGATTTTTATCGGGTAACAGATACCAAAAGTCTCGTGATTGGCTGCTTTAATATTTCAGAACCACAGATAAACAATCTTAAGTTTTCTAAAAAATACGGAGTATGTGTTGTGCCCGGTCTCGGTTTTGACCACAGAGGTAATCGCATTGGTTACGGTAAAGGGTACTATGATAAATTTCTTGCGAAAAATCCTCAGTTAGTTAAAGTAGGTTTTTGCGCAGGGTGCAACTATCTGAATAATATTCCGACTGATAAGTTTGATATTAAAATGGATTTTATTTTTGCAGACGATATTTTAATCGGTATATAAGGAGGTTTGTAAATGGATGATAAAAAACGAGAGTATGAAGATGTTGATCTTGACTCTTTGATATCTTACTTCAACAAAGACAATAATTCTTCTAAAAGCTCGGCACCGCAATCATATAAAACTTCATCCGGCAACACAACTGAAAAGAAGAAATTCGTTGTTCATATTGATGAAAATGAACTTAATTATTCTAATAGTTCTAATTCAAAACCTTCAGACAACTCATCTGTTTATTTTTCTAACTATACTAAAAAGAAAAAAAGCACACCTTCTGTATCAACCGCTTCAGCTAAGCCTGCTTCTGCATCTGTTAAGAAAAAGGTTAAAACTGTTGGCGGGAATTTTGCTGTAATTCTTTTTGCTCTTATAATTTTATTTACATCTCTTACTTCTTATATTTCAATTTCAAGCCTTAATGATATTCTTGCTATAAACACATCTGATGTTGTTATTAAGGTTGAAATACCCGAAGATCCCACATATTCTGAAATTATTGATATTCTTCATGAAAATGACCTTATAAAACAGAAATTTGTCTGCGATGCATTTGCAAAATTCAGAGATTTTGATAACGCTGAAAATAAGTACCTCAGCGGTGTTTATTACCTCGATCGCAGCATGGGTATTGAAGGTATGCTTAATAAGTGTATGGCTGCTCCCGAAAGCGCTGAAACCGTAACGCTTGGTTTCCCTGAAGGATGGACGATTACACAGATATTTGAAAAGCTTGAGAAATATGATGTTTGTAAAACTGACAGACTTTATTCAGCATTGAATGATGTTGACTACGAATTTGATTATGTCAGAAGCCTTACATCAGAAGAAGAAAGATATCTTCTTCTTGAAGGTTATATTTTCCCTGATACCTATGATTTTTATATTGATGCTGATCCTAACTATGTTATCAGAAAATTCCTTTCAAACTTCAATGACCGTTGGACTGATGAATATCAGGCTCGTGCTGATAAATTAGGCTATTCAATGGATGAAATAATTACAATTGCGTCTATAATTCAGAAAGAAGCTGCTAACAGCAGTCAGATGAAGGCTGTTTCATCAGTTATCCACAACAGACTTAAAAATTCAGTTAAATTTCCTACCCTCGGATGTGATGCTACATCAGTATATATCAGCAACTATGTTAAACCTGTTGTCGGTGGTGTAAAGGGTAACTATTATCTTAGCAAATATGATACATCTGCTAACAAAGGCCTTCCTCCGGGTCCGATATGTAACCCCGGTATTGATGCTATTGAGGCGGCTCTGTATCCATCTGATACAAACTATTATTACTTCTTACATGACAATTCAGGTAAGATTTATATGGCTAAAACACAAAAAGAACACGAAAGTAACTACGTATTGGCAATTAAGGCCAATAATGCTGATTGATTTTATGAACGAATTTAATTTTAAAAAGCCTGAGCTTTTAGCTCCTGCCGGCGACAGAGAACGATTTGATAAAGCTCTTGAATTCGGAGCTGATGCCATCTATGTTGGTGGTTCTGAATTTGGTATGAGGGCAGCTCCTTCTAACTTTACATTTCCTCAACTTGCCGATGCGGTAGAAACAGCTCATAATAAAGGCGTTAAGGTTTATCTTACAGTTAATACTGTTCCTAATAATGATGAAATAAAACGATTGCCGGACTTTTTCAGACAAGCCCGTGAAACCGGTGTTGATGCATTTATAATATCTGATTTAGGGACGATGAATCTTGCTAAAAAGTATGCTCCTGATACAGAAATTCATATTTCAACTCAGGCAGGTATCACTAACTTCGAAACAGCTAATGTATATTATTCTCTTGGCGCAAAACGAATTGTTACAGCAAGAGAAGTTTCACTTGATAATATAGCTGAGATAAGAGCAAATATCCCTGATGATATGGATATTGAATGTTTTGTTCACGGCGCTATGTGTATGTCTTTTTCAGGCAGATGTCTTATATCAAACTATTTAACTGCCAGAGATGCCAATAAAGGGGATTGTGCTCAACCGTGCCGTTGGAAATATCACCTTATGGAAGAGACACGACCCGGTGAATATTTTCCTGTTTTTGAAGATGCGCACGGTACATATCTTATGAATTCAAGAGATATGTGTATGATCGGATATATTCCTGAGATGGTTAAAGCAGGTATAACAAGTTTTAAAATTGAAGGTCGTGCTAAATCAGCGTACTATACTTCTGTTATTACTAATGCTTACCGTGCTGCTATTGACGGATATTTGAAAAATCCCGTTGATGATTATAAACCTGAACAATGGATTATTGATGAGGTCAGCAAAGTAAGTTATCGTGAATATTGCACGGGTTTTTATTTCGGCCGTCCTCAGGATAATGCTCAGATGTTTTATGATGGTGGTTATAAGCGTGAATGGAATGTTGCTGCTGAAGTAATAGCTTCTGATAACAATAAAGTCGTCGGAATACTTCGAAATCGTTTTTTTGAAGGTGATGAGCTTGAGGTTATGCAGGCAGGTAAAAAACCGTTCAATATTAAAGTATCAAACCTTTGTGATGAAAACGGAGAAAAAATCGATAATGCCCCTCATCCTATGATGAAATTTTCATTTGAATGTGAAGGCGTTGAAGCCGGAGCAATTCTTCGTAAAAAACTTTAATCCTTATAAAAGGAGGTAAGCAATTTGGCTACAGCTACTAAAAAAAGAAAGCAAAAAAACAAAAATTCTGTATCAACAATCGGTGCAATTATAATTTCTGTTTTTGCTGTTATTATGTTTACGGGTATCATTGTTTTTGGATATGTAGGAATTAATCTGCTTACATTTGTCAACGGTGATGCCGCAATAACGCTTTCAAGTATCAAAAGCAGTCTTAATCAGACAACTTTTTTGTATGCTACTGATTCAAAAGGTGAAACTGTTGAGCTGACAAGACTCCACGGTACTGAAAACAGAGTCTGGATTGATCTTGAAGACATCAGCCCGACGATGCAAAATGCTTTTGTTGCACTTGAAGATCAGCGTTTTTATGAACATAATGGTGTTGACTGGATCAGAACAATAGGTGTTTTTCTTAAAAATAATGATCAGGGTGGCTCAACAATTACACAGCAGCTTATCAAAAATATAACAGGTAAAAATGATGTTACTTATGTTCGTAAATATCATGAAATTCTTACTGCTTTAAACATTGAAAAAGCCTATGCTGCAGAAGGTTATAATGCAAAAGAAGTGATTCTTGAAGCCTATCTTAACACTGTTTATCTTGGCAAAGGATGCTATGGTGTAAAAACAGCTGCCGAAACATATTTTGGCAAGGACGTCAGTGAACTTAATATTGCTGAGTGTGCTACAATTGCTGCTATAACAAAAACTCCTTACTCCAGCGACCCGATATCCAACCCTGAAAAAAACAGAAAACGTATGGAGTATTGTCTTGAGTGTATGCTCACATCAGGTTATATAACACAGGAAGAATATAATGAAGCGATGAATTATGAGCTTATTCTTACTAATGACGAAAAATATGTTTCTGATGACAAAGACGATAAAGATGATAAAGAAAACACAGAAACAGCTGAAATTCAGAGCTTCTATGTAGATTTTGTCATTTCTCAGCTTATTGATGAATTAATGGAAACTCAGAATTGTTCTTATTCTGAAGCTTCTAATCTTATTTATGGTGGCGGACTTCAGATTTATACTGCTGTCGATCTTGATATTCAGGAAATTCTTGAGGATGTTTATGAAAACAGAAAGGCTTTTGCCGATAAGAAGAATGCACAGTCTTCTATGACTATTATGGATTATGAAGGCCGTGTTGTTGGTATTATCGGTCAGGCAGGTAAAAAAGAAGGCAACAGAGTTCTTAACCGTGCTGTTGATTCGCCGAGACCTTCAGGTTCAACTATCAAACCTTTGTCTTCATTCGGTCCTGCAATTGAAAGTAATGACATTACATGGTCCACAACAATCCAGGATAAATCCTGTACTACCATTAACGGCAGACCGTGGCCCAAAAACTACAGCGGAAACTTTGGTAGCGGTTCTTACGTAACAGTTCAGAACGCTCTTGCAAGGTCATTGAACACTATACCGGCCAGAATTATTAAAAATATGATCGGTATTGAAACATCATATAAATTTTTAACTGAAAAGATGGGCTTTACCACACTTACCGAAGATGATGAAGATTTAGCTCGTCTTTCAATCGGTTCACTTTCTTACGGTATGACTACTCTTGAAATGACAGCTGCTTACTGCGCTTACGGAAACGGTGGTAAATATTACAAACCTTATTCATATTACAAGGTTACCGATGCAAACGGAGATATTCTTATTGATCATACTTCTGATGAGGGTGAGCAGATTGTATCTACCGAAACAGCTGAAATTGTCAGAGAACTTATGAAGACTGTTATAACATCTTCAGTAGGTACCGGTAGAGGTTACGGTGTAAGCGGATTCGAAACATTCGCAAAAACCGGTACAACCGACGATTATAAAGACCGTTGGTTTGCAGCAGGAACACCTTACTATTTTGCAACTGTATGGTATGGATATGACACTCCGAAGACTATCAATGCAAGTGGTAACCCCGCCGGTGCAATATTTAAAGAAGTTATGAATAAAGTTCATAAAAACTTACCTGATAAAGAGTTTGAAATCACAAGTGATATTGTTAAAAAGTATTACTGTACTTCTTGCGGTAAACTTTCATCATCATCAACTGGTTCAAGCTCTGCCGGATGGTATAAACAAGACAACCTTCCAGGATATTGCGGAGGACATTCTTATTCAAAACCGAGTGAAGATACTACTTCTTCAGCCGGTCAGTCAGGCGGAACATCAACCGGTGGTGACACCCCGGCTGCAACTCCACAGGCTAATAATGCAACTGAATAGTCAGGTAGGTAATTATGGTTATAATGAGTGTTGATTACGGTGATGCAAGAACAGGTATTGCTGTTTGTGATTCTTCAGAAATGTTAGCTTCACCCGTTGAGGTTATCCATTCAGATTATGCACCTAAAATTGTATCGCGTATTAAAGTGTTGTGCGATATTTATAAGCCTGAAATGATTGTTGTAGGTTTGCCTAAAAATATGAACGCTTCTATTGGCGAGAGAGCTGAAAAATGCATGGCTTTCGCTCGGCTTTTAAAAGAAGAAGTTTGTATAAATGTTGAAATGTGGGATGAAAGACTTACAACTGTTTCGGCCCATAATTATCTTAATCAGACCAATACAAGAGGTAAAAAACGTAAAAATGTTGTTGATGCTGTTGCAGCAACAATAATACTTGAAGACTACCTTTCATACAGAAAAAACAATCGTTAGATAAAAATAGCCATATAAAATATGGCTATTTTGTCATATCTGTTTATACGTTAAAAGTAACTCTCTTGCACCAAGGATTATGAGTATTCCGCCAAAAATTTTACCTAACCAATTACCGTCAATTATGTTTGTAAGATACAGGCCAACCATTACTCCCGGAATGGCTGAAACTAAAAACGGCAAGATTCTTTTAATATCAAGAAGTCCGTGCTTAATATGAAAAAATATTCCTGTTACAGCACAGGGGATAAAAAAAATAAGGTTTATGCCTTGCGCTGTAACTTGCGGATAATTGCCAAACAAAGTCAGATATAATATCAGAATTCCGCCTCCGCCAAAACCCATTGATCCCAATAGACCTGAAAACACCGAAGCTAATATATTTAAAATATTCATCGCGCAATCATCCTTATTCCTGCCCAGATTACAATAACAGCAAAAACCTTTCTAAGTGCTTTTTGTGGGATTTTAGGTAACAATAAACCACCTGAGATTGCACCTAAAACTCCACCCGGAATAAAACTCAAACTTTGATCTAAACTGACGTATCCCGAACAGATATAAAATATACTACTGATTATTGTTATAGGTACGATTACGGCAACAGCATTTGCATGGGCCTTTTTCGGTTCCATTCCGTCTTTTTTTAACGCTGCAACTGTTAATATGCCGCCGCATGCTCCTAATAACGAGTTGATTAAACCGATAAAGAAACCAAATATATATTTAGTTGATTTTTTCATATTACAAACATTCCTGCATAGTAGTTATTGTGGGGTGATTTGTTGAAAAGAAACAGCCTAGTTATTCTTATTATCGTTATATTCAGTCTGATTATTCCCTTTATAATTTTTTATACAATCAAATGTAACGAAAATGCGGTCAATGCTTCGACTGTTTTAAATAAAGAAAAAACAATAATTATCGATGCCGGTCATGGTGGTCTTGATGGGGGAGCTGTTGGTGCAGATGGCACTCAGGAAAAACATCTTAACCTGGAAATAGCTTTTAAATTAAAAAGAGTTCTTGAAATGTATGGTTTTAAAATAATTATGACCAGAGATTCTGATAATTCAATCCATAGTGATGATGCAGTTTCTGTCCGACAACAAAAGATATCAGATATTAAAAACAGAGAAAAAATAATTATTGATAACCCCGATGCCATATTCATAAGTATTCATCAGAATAAATTTCAGGACACCTCAGTTAACGGAGCACAGGTTTTTTATTCAAAAAATAATACTGAAAGCAAGATATTGGCTGAAGCAATTAATAATTCATTAACGCTGAATATACAGCCGGATAACCAAAAAATAATTAAAAAAACAGGAACAGAAATATATCTGTTATACCATTCTTTGATTCCGTCAGTAATGGTTGAATGCGGATTTATTTCAAATCAGACAGAGTTATCTAAACTTAAAACATCTGATTATCAGATGAGACTGATTCTGGCAATAACGCAAGGAATATTAATTTATTACAAAGGATGTTGATTATGGCAGCTAAAAATAAAAGCATTTATGTTTGTTCGGTATGTGGGCATGAAAGTGTTAAATGGTATGGTCAGTGTCCCGGATGTAATGAATGGAACACACTCAACGAAGAAGTGAGAAACTTTTCAAGTTCTTCTGCATCAGGTTCAAAATCAGGTTCACGTCAGCTTAATGTTTCAAAATTAAATAATATTTTATCGCAAGATGAAATTCGCTATACAACAGGCATGAAAGAGCTTGACAGGGTACTCGGAGGGGGAATTGTTAAAGGTTCTCTTGTCTTGTTAAGTGGTGATCCGGGTATCGGTAAATCAACAATCCTTCTTCAGATTTGTCAATATATCGGTATAAATCAAAAGATTTTATATGTTTCAGGTGAAGAATCAGCTCATCAGATTAAACTTAGGGCTGACAGACTCGGTGTCAATACGCCGAATTTAGAAATACTTTGTGATATTGATATGGAATCAATATGCGATTATATACGTACTGATAAACCTGATCTTGTAATAATTGACTCTATTCAGACTGTTGGTATTCCCGGACTTTCGTCATCGTCAGGCAGCGTTACTCAAATCAGAGAATGCACAAATATGCTTATGACAACGGTAAAATCCCTCAACATTCCGGCTATTATAGTCGGACATGTTAATAAAGACGGAAATATTGCAGGGCCTAAGGTTTTGGAACATATTGTTGATGCTGTTTTATATTTTGAAGGCGAAAGACATATGTCATACCGTATTCTCAGAGCTGTCAAAAACAGATATGGCTCAACAAATGAAATCGGTGTTTTTGAAATGATGGATTCCGGTCTGAGAGATGTAGAAAATCCCTCTCTTATGCTTATATCGGGTCGTCCTAAAAACACTTCAGGCTCATGTGTTGCCTGCGTTATGGAAGGTTCAAGACCTATTCTTGCTGAAGTTCAGGCACTTGTTACCACAACAAATTTTGGTATGCCACGAAGAATGGCAAACGGTTTTGACTACAACAGGTTGAATCTGTTACTTGCAGTTTTAGAAAAGAGAGCAGGATACTTTTTTGGCAACACAGATACTTATATAAATATAGCAGGAGGCCTTAAAATTGACGAACCGGCTTCTGATTTATCCGTTTCACTTGCTCTTATTTCAAGCCTTAAAGATACACCTATAAAAGAAGATATTATAGCTTTTGGTGAAGTTGGTCTTGGCGGCGAAGTAAGAGGTGTAGGTAACTGTGAACAAAGAATTAAAGAAGCAGAAAGACTCGGGTTTAAAAAATGTATCATTCCATATCATAATTTTAAGACCCTTTCTGTAAAGGGATATAAAATTGACATTATTCCTGTCAGAACAATAAGAGCCGCTTTTGAAGCGGCAGAATAAAAGGGGAGAGGACATGAGTCTTCCTATAGAAATACCTAATTTACCTCAGAATAAGATAACAGTTGTAACAGCTTCAGATGATGACAATGATTTTAATATTTTCTTAAAAGAACACAAAATCAAAAACATCCCTACAATAAGAAATAATAAAATAAACAAAATAAATCATCACGCTGATCTGTCTGTATTAAACTATAAACATTCTTCATTATATATTGATAAAAGTCAGAAAGAAAATTTTGTTAAATATTTAACAATAGGGTATGATGTAAAGATAATTGAGAGTCAGGTTAAATCACCGTATCCGGATGAATGTTTCTTAAACTGTGTTTTCTTAGGTGATAAGATAATATGTAATCCTGCTACAATCAGTGAAGAAATAAAAACATTTTGCTATGAAAACAACATTAAATTTGTTTCAGTTAATCAAGGTTATACAAAATGTTCTGTTTGTGTTGTTAATGAAAACGCTTTAATAACGGATGATGAATCTATATATAAGTCTTTTGAAAATAATCAGATTGATGCATTATTAATTAAAAAAGGTTCTGTTAAATTAAAAGGATTTAATTATGGTTTCATTGGTGGTTGTACAGGATTGATTGATAAAAATAAACTCTTGTTTAATGGTGATATTAATCTGCACAGTGATTGTAATAATATTTTAGATTTTTTAACTAGATATAGTATAGAACCTGTTATTATAAAAGATAAGCAATTGAACGATATCGGCTCTATAATACCGTTGTGTGAAAGCGCTGATGATTAGATATATTTCTGTTTTTTTATTGTTATCACTCCCCTGAATTGCACAAAATATTTATTTTGTGCAATTACTTGTAAAATAAAATAAGCTGTGTTATAATATAACTGTACCCTTCAGGTGCAGTTATTTTTGGTGGTGAAAGCATGAAAAAAGATGATTTTAAAGATTTTCCTCAATTGACACAGCATTATTTTTCATATCAGCTCGGTTCACGAAATAAATCTCAGCTGACCGTTCTTGAATATGCTTCTGATTTAAGAAGCTTTTTCAGATATCTGAAAATAAGAAACAATCTTGTTGACTCAAAAAAAGAATTTCGTGAAATTGAAATATCTGATGTTACAAATGATATGATATTATCTGTAACCGATGAAGTTGCAGAAGATTTTTTGTCTTTTTGTAACAATGAACTTAATAACAGCGCAAAAACAAGAGCCAGAAAAGCATCTACCCTTCGTTCATTTTATAAATGGATAGTTTATAAAAAGCATTTATTATCAAATAATCCTTTAGAGCACCTCGAATTACCAAAGATAGATAAAACTCTGCCAAAATATCTTCCACTTGATGATTGTCTGCGACTTTTAAATTCAATAGACGGAAAATATAAAGAAAGAGACTATTGTATTGTTACATTCTTTTTAAATTGCGGATTACGATTATCAGAACTTGTCTCTCTGAATTATAATGACATTCGATCTGACAAAAGTCTCATAGTAACCGGTAAAGGAAATAAAGAAAGAACTATTTATCTTAATGATGCGTGTATTGAAGCTTTTGAAGCTTATATGAAAGTCAGACCTACAGATGGAATCAAAGATAAAAACGCCCTATTTTTAAGCCGACAAAAAAAGAGAATCAGCAGAAGAACAGTTCAGCATATAAACTATTCCTTGCTTGAGAAGGCAGGCTTATCGGCGCCCGGTATGTCAACTCATAAATTAAGACATACTGCAGCTACTTTGATGTATCAGCATGGCAATACTGATATTATGCTGATTAAAGAGATTCTCGGTCACGAAAATCTTGGCACAACACAGATATATACTCATGTAGTCAACTCTCAGCTGCAAAAAGCTGTTGATTCAAACCCGCTCAGTTCATTAAAACCTGAAAACTCTAAAAAATAAATAGTTTTGAAAATAAGTTAAATAAAACAATCTCAGTTAAAGCTGACACACAGGATATACACATATATATCAGATATTTAAGACAATAATTTCTGAATATATTCTCCTTTTTGATTCTTTTATCAATTAACAAAAACATCATATCTTTTGACATAATGATGCTTTCTTTACACGATAACAGTATTGATACACAGGTTATTACTGCAGAAGGAAAAATCAGCGTTGAGCAATAACCAAGACCTTTTAACAGATAGGTTTCATAAATATATCCTGATATTATACCGATTATCACACCTGCTATTCCGGGAATTATAGCTACAAAAGGAATACCTATAGCACACAATCCTATAAAAAACGCTGCTACAACTGCCGCTGAAGTGATTGTTAATGTATATAAAAATATCAGCAACAGACTAACATTTTCTTTTTGATGAAGAAATGAGTTTACCAGTTCAATTATTTCAGATACAAAAAAATTATCCCGGTATCTGACGCCGGTAGCCCCGAACACTAACCCGATAAAAAAGACGGCAACCAGGAAAAATAAAAGCCAATCTTTTTGTGTTGCTTTTATTTTTTTATTTAACTTATTCAGATTTAACATTGATACTTTCATACAACCACTCCCCTGCTTTTTAAATTTATATGCAGACAAGCAGTATAAAATGCAAATCCCTGCCAATTTGGCAGGGATTAATTTTTAGCTGTTGCGAGCCATTATTTCTTTTAAATTGTTTACACTGATTTTTGTTGATTCAAATATATCGATATCTGTTGAATCCTGCTCTATTATAATATACTCAACTCCGGTTTTAACACAAAGTCTGTAACATTCATCAAGATCCAGATTACCTGTACCGATTTCAGCAAATTTTCGCTCATTATCAACAATCTTAAAATCTTTAAAATGACAAACACTCATTCGTCCTGCTACTTTTTCTATATATTTAGCAGGGTTGCAGCCACCTGTCTGAACCCAATGAGTATCTATAACAAAGTTTAAAAGATCTTTTTCTGAGTCTTCAATCATTATATCCATACCGAGTCTGCCGTCATATTTTTCAAACTCAAAGGCGTGGTTATGATAATTGAATTTCATACCTGCATCAAGAATTTTTTGAGCAGGTACGCTGAATTCTTCAATAAATCTTTTATATCCCTCGGTACCCCTGTAATCTTCGCCGATATAACCAATACCAATATTTTTACAGCCGAGAATCTTATGCTCCTCAATCAGGGCATCTGTATCATTAAGTACTCTTTCAGGTGCATTGTGAGTAAGACAAACTTCCAAGTCATATTTTTTACAGTAAACAGCAACATCTTTATATGCAAGATGTCCGATTCCTGAAACCTGAACAGTATTAACACCAAGATCTTTTAAAAAAGCGAGTACTTTGTCAAGATCTTCAAGAGTTTTGATTTCTCTGTGAAAATTAAATAATGTTACACCAAATTTCATAATATACCTCATTTCTTTTTAATTGAGTTTATAAATTCACCCGTATCAGTCCACGCTTTTTTTGATGTTTCTGCGTTTGCTGTTACAGTCTGAAAACTATGGAACATATTGTCATACAACTTAATATTACAATTAACTGAAGCAGCTTTTAAAAGCTCATGAATTTTCAAGGCATCAGATAAAAGCATTTCGTTGCTGCACACCTGAATAATTGTATCCGGAAGGTTAGTGAAATTGCTATGAAAAACAGGTGAAAGATAGGGATCTGTTTTATCAGCCTCGGATGCATAAAGCGTTACAAAAACTTTATCTTTAGCAGTCGCTAAATATCCGAACATCGGATCGGAATTAAAATTCTGCGCATATGACTCACCACTGTTTGTAAAATCGACCCAAGGAGAAATTAAAACAAGTCCGTCAAGTTGCTTTTGATTATTATCATTTAGCATCAAAGCCAAAGACAATGCAAGATTTCCTCCTGAGCTGTCACC
>JAZRME010000255.1:0-7105 GCA_045647325.1 Acutalibacteraceae bacterium
TTCAGCCACCACGGAATGTTGGAATATCTGATTCCGACTGTGTTGGGGGTTGAGCCTCATAAATTTTTGTTTGCTCTTGACAATATCTCTGTTACGGCAGTTGATATTTGTGAGGATGGCAGACGGGTGCTCAGATATGTGAATAAATAACAGAGGTGACCAATATGTATAACAAAAAACCGAAAATGATACTTTTTGATGTGGGAGGAACGCTTTTTAAAGGCGGTAACTTCAGCGCTGTTAAAGGTCTTTCAGAGTTGCGTAAGGCTGCAATAAACCCCGATGTAACTGATGATGAAACTCTCGGGCAGATGTGGGATGAATATATGGCTGAAATCGGTTCTCACCATTCTGAGTCAGGCAAAAATCTTGATATGCCTCTGTCGTCAGCGTTAAAATACATAACGATGAACGCAGGTCTTAAGTTTGATATTACAATGCCTGAGCAGGAAGAAATATTTGACCGCTATAACTCTGATAGAATTGTTTTTGATGGTGTTGCTGAGCTTTTTTCAGCAATCAGACAAAACGGCATCCGTATGGCGATTATCAGCAATAACGCTATGAGTGGTGAAGGTCTTGCTCTTGCGATAAAACAGTGGATTCCTACAGCTGAACCCGAGTTTGTGCTGACAAGTGCAGATTTGCTTTTTGCAAAGCCTGATAAATCTATTTTTATTGCTGCTGCAAAATATGCTCACCTTGACCCTGCTGATTGCTGGTATTGCGGTGACGGCAGATTGCCTGATGTTGAAGGCTCTTTTAATAGTGGAATGGTGCCTGTTTTTTATGACAGAGGTTCAACTGTTCCTGCTGAAATGAGAGATGATGGCGGCAGGGGAGAATACCTTGCAATAAATCATTGGAATGAGCTGACAAAAATAATTATGAAATAATGAAACAAAAAAGTACGGAGTGTTGAACTCCGTACTTTTTCTGTTATTTTGTGATGATGAATGTCATTCTTTCCTGAATGGTGAGCATACCGTGGCCGGTGTTGTATCCACCGTGGTCAGATGTGATGATAATCAGCCAATCTTCTGTAGCATAGGTAGGTCTTGATTCAACAGCATCTATGATGCTTCTGCCGTCTTTTTCAGCGTCAGCAAATGATTTTTGATAATCAGGGTTGTTTATTGAAAATCCTGTGTCATGACCTGCGTGGTCGGTGTGTTCAATAATTGAAAAAATAAAGTCAGAGCAATCAGCCTTGTTAAGGTCAGCGATTGTGTTTGAAACTGTTCCGATATCGTCGTCAGCGTCAACAAAATTTACGGCAAGTCCGTTTTCTTCAATATAGTGTTTTTCCTGCCAATAGGTTTTACCTGCGCTGTTGAAATGTCCGTCCCATGAAACATAGAAAGCAGAGTTGTCAATAGTTTCATCCTCAACAAGAGTTGTGAGAAGGGTAAGAGTGTCGTTTGATTTTTCGATATTATTGTCGGTGATGCCGTGAACATCTGCCCACTGACCTGTGAGGATTGAGCACCAGCCGGGAGCTGTTGAAGTTGCCTGAGTATTGATTGCGGGATAATTAACACCGCCGCAATATGAAATCTCAGCTTTTGCTCCTTCTGAAAGAAGGTAGCTGATACCGCCTTCACCGTTCTGGTCAAGCATTGTGAGAGCATCTGCACGGCAACCGTCATAGCCTATAACAATAACTTTCTTTTCTGTTTTGCCTTCGGCAAGAGGGGCTTCAAAATGAGCTTTGATTCTTGAATAAAGCTCGGTCTGAGGCACGGCTGTTTCAAGAGTGTTGGAATAAGCTTTAACAGAAGCAACATTATCTTCATAAGCGTCGGGTTTGTCATTGAAGTTAGTGCCGGCAAAAACACCGCCTATCATCATAAAGAATGATACAATTACACAAATAATTTTTTGAAAAAATAAAAGCATATAATCTTCCTTTCAATTTAGTGATTACATTATATCAGCTTTTATTTTATATTCAAGTGGTATTTACATAAATCGGTTGATGTGATAATATAAAATCAGAAAAACTAAAAGGAGTGATATTATGAAAAAGAAAATTTTAAAAACAGTTTTAATCGTTGTTGCGGTTGCTGTGGTTGGTGTGGCTGTTTGGTTTATTAACGGATTTTTTGGCAACCCCGTTTCAAAATATCTTGCCGAAAAATCAGCGCAGGAATATCTTGATGAGAATTTTGCTGACACCGATTATGAAATAGAAGATGCTTTCTACGATTTTAAAATGACAGGCTATAATGTTAACATTATATCTCCATCAAGCGCTGACAGCGGTTTCACCATTCGCACAGGTCTTGACGGAAAAATTTCATACGACACTTATGAGGATGATGTGATCAATAAACAAAACACTGCAAACAGAGTCGGCAACGAATATCGTGAAGCTGTTGATAAAATCTTCGGCGACGACAGTTTCCCTTATGAGTCAGACATCTGTTTTGGTGATATTGAATTTGTTCAGGATTCTTATGCAGATAACCATGATGTGCCCGATTATGCAATTATTACAAATGACCTTGAGCTTGATAAAGAATATGATTTGAAAGATATGGGCTCAAAAGCAGGTCACATTGTGGTTTATGTTCAGAGTGAAACAGTAACAGAAGAAAAACTTGCAGAGATTTTGCTCACAATCAAAGATTTGTTTGATAAAAACGGAGTTAGGTTTTATTTGATTGATTGTGTGCTTGAATATCCTAAAGCCGAAGATTCAACACAAAAAAACGATGAGCGCATCGAAGTGAAAGATTTTCTTTATTCCGACATTTATGAAGAAAATATGGTGCAGAGAGTATCTGATGACAATGAGGCAACCAAAGCCTATTGGCAGTCGGAAAATGCAAAAAACGAAAAGGGTGAATAACTGTGAAATATCAGATGATTGAGTTTTTCAGGCGAATTTTTTCGGCAATAATGGCGCTGTTTATGGGTATCGGCGGAACAACAGGAGGCGGAACAGCTGATAATTCTGATGCAACAGCAAATCTTGTGACCCCCTATAGTCAGCAGGATGCAGATTATACACTCAACATTGACGCTGCTGATGAAATTCACGATATCAGTGAGCTTCTTTTCGGTATCTTTTTTGAGGATATAAACTTTGCTGCTGATGGCGGTCTTTATGCTGAAAAGGTAGTTAACCGTTCTTTTGAATTTACTCAGGTGGCTCAGAAGGATGAGCTTTATGGTTGGAATGTTATCGGCTCTGCAAACGCAGAGGTCAGAGTTGACAGCGATGACGGACTTAATGAAAACAATAAAAATTATCTTGTTTTAACAAATGAAAAAGCTTCGCCCTGCGGAGTTGCAAATGTAGGTTTTCTTGACGGAATGAGCCTTGAAGCAGGGGATACATATCGTTTTTCTGTTTACTCAAAAGGTCTTGACGGTTATAACGGCAAGGTTTATGTACGCCTTTGTGTAGGTAATGAGGTTGTGGGCAGCGCTGAAATCAAATCTGTTTCATCTCAATGGCAAAAGAACGAGCTTGTTATATCTTCTTCAAAAACGGCAGATAAAGATGTGACTTTGCAACTTCTTATTGACAACGGTAAAGTTGCTTTTGATATGGTTTCGCTTTTTCCTACAGATACATTTATGGGCCGTGAAAACGGAATGAGAAAAGATCTCGGAACAATGCTCAAAGAGCTTGAACCTAAATTTTTGCGTTTCCCCGGCGGATGTATTATTGAAGGCTATGATGAAAATTCGGCATACGATTGGAAAGCTTCAATCGGTGTCGGCTCAGACGGTAAACCTCTTTATTTCAATGGTGGCTACGGTGATGTAGCGGCGAGAAAGCAGGGCATAAATCTATGGACAGACCTTGCTGCAACTGAAGATCCGTACCCCTCATTTATGACCTATGGTCTTGGTTTTTATGAATATTTTCAACTCGCTGAGGATATCGGCGCTATAGGTGTTCCGGTTCTCAACTGCGGTCTTTTTTGTCAGATGAGAGGCAGAGGTCCTGTTGAAATGAACACACCCGAGTTTCAGCAGTATATTCAGGATATGCTTGATCTTGTGGAGTTCTGCCGTGGCGATGCTGATTCAGAGTGGGGTAAGGTGAGAGCTTCTCTCGGCCATACTGAACCGTTTGAACTTAAATATATCTGCATCGGCAACGAAAACGAGGGTCAGGATTATTACGAAAGATATGAAGCTTTTCTTGAGGCTTTTAATCAGGCGAAGGCTGAAAACCCACAGATGTATGACGGACTTGAGCTGATTTATTCTGCCGGTGCTTCTGACGCCACCCATAGCGGAAATTATACTAAATCTTATGAGTTTGCTCAAAATTGGCTCAACGATAATCCTCAATATAATGTGAATGATTTTGCAGGAGCAACTGATCAGCATTATTACAATGACCCACAATGGTTTTTGGAAAACACAGATTATTATGACGAAAAAAATTATAAGCGTAACCCCGAAGAAATGACCGACACAATTTATGGCGGGGGAATCAATGTTTTTCTGGGTGAATATGCTGCCCGTTCAAACCGACTTGAAGCGGCATTGGCTGAGGCGGCATATATGACAGGTCTTGAAAGAAACGGTGACATTGTCACAATGGCTGCTTATGCGCCTCTTTTCGGAAACCTGACGGCAACCCATTGGTCACCTGACCTGATATGGTATAACAATCATCTTTGTACAGGATCTATAAGCTACTATGTTCAAAAAATATTTTCAAAAAATCAGGGTTCAAAACTTCTTTCATCAACCCTGACAGGCGCCGGGGTTGAACAGCCTGACCTTATGGGTAAAGTCGGCGTGGGAACATGGTACACTTCAGCCGAGTTTGATAATGTTAAGGTTGTCAATAATGAAACAGGTGAAGTGTTGGGTGAAGATAAATTTTCGCTTCACAATTTTCTTTGGAATTGGGAAAAGGCAACTGACGGAAAGTTTAAAATCCGTAACGGAAAACTTAAACAGACGACAACTGAAATGGAGTATTCAAACACAGGCTCTGTAGCCTATTTTGGTGACACCCAATGGACAAACTACACTTATACTCTTGAAGCTACAAAGCTTGACGGTGAGGAAGGGTTTATTATTCCCTTCGCAGTGCAGGATAAGGACAACAACTATTTCTGGAATATCGGAGGTTGGGGTAATACCGTTTCAGCTTTACAAAAAATCGAAAATGGCGTCAAAGACGGTCAGATAGCCGGTACGGCGAAGCCTTTTAGTGTTGAAACAGGAAAAACTTACGAGCTTAAGGTAGAAATCAATGGCAGAAATGTAAAATGCTATATTGACGGAGAGCTTTATGTTGATTTCAGAACCGGATCCGACAGTGAAGCTGAGGCTTATCAGGTTGTCAGCACCGATGAAACAGGTGACATTATAATCAAACTTGTTAATGTAACAGGTGAAGCGAAATCATTTGCAATTGATGTTAAAAATGCAGATGTGAATTCAGGCGCAAAGGTTTATCAGGTGGCAGGTGAAAGCCTTGATGATGATAATATTCTCGGGGAAAAAGAAGACTGTGTTATGGAAGAATTTACATTAAGTGATTTTTCTGCTCAGTTTAATTACACCGTACCGAAATATTCCGTAACGGTTATAAGACTTGAAAGAGAATAAAAAACAAAAGCGACGGAAACTCCGTCGCTTTTATTTGTAGTAATTCGGATTGTCGGTTCTTTCGAGAAGATAATCAATTGAAACTTTGAAGTAGTCAGCAAATTTTATTAAGGTGGCGTAGTCAGCTTCTCTTATTCCGTTTTCATAACGGCTTATGCTGTTCTGATTCATATTCAGATCCATAGCAAGTTTAAGCTGGGAAATCCCTTTGCTCTTCCGCAATTGTTTTAGCCTCATAATGTCACCTCTTGACATTATTATCCCACTTTGGTATAATCAAAATATCCCAAAATGGGATAAAAGGAGGTTATATAAATGTTTTGTCCAAATTGCGGAACAGAAAACATAGGGGCAGTATGTACTAATTGCGGAAATAATCTTCAACCGCAGGTAACAGAAAAGCCAAAGAAAAAATCTATTTTAAAAAAATGGTGGTTTTGGTTAATTGCTGTTGTAGTTTTACTGTTCATAATCATTGTCGCAAGTAGCGGTGGTGATGAAGGCGGTTCCATTGTTAAAGGTGAGATTAAAACAGATTCAACTAATGTTGTTGAAAATGTAGCAGAGTATGAAATCAATCGTGCGTTTGTAACTACTAAGCTTGAGTCGCTTATGGGGGATTCTCTTTTTTATGAAGCAGAATCAGGAAAAGAATTTATTGTTGTTGATGCCGATGTAAAAAATCTTACAACTCAGTGGGCTGATGCTGAAACGCTGATAAAGGCAAGTCTTGACATTGGCGGTGTAACCTATAACGCTGTAAATTATGTGGTTAGTGAAGATTCAATTGATCCTTATTCAGGGCTTGATGCTCTGGCAACTTCAAGAATGTATTTTGCAGTGCAAGTTCCTATCGGAACTAATGCGGACGATATGACATTGACTATAATTTGTGGTGGTAAAACCTCTGCTTGTAAAATATCAGTGTCTGAATATGAAGCTAAAAAAGAACGATTTACTTTGGGTAAAGAATATACTGATAATGAAACAATGAATGTGACAATTGAAAAAGTATTCTTTACCAAAAGACTTGATCCTCCAAGAACAGACGGGTACTATAGATATTATGAAGCTGAAAACGGTAAAAAATATCTTGTAGCCAAAATCAAGGTTAAAAATCTTAAAGGTTCATCTTTGAGTGATGAAGATATATTGGGAATCAAATGCATATATAAAGAAAAGTATAATTATGATGGATTTATCTGCGCAGAAGCAAAAGATGGTTCAAGTTTGGATGTTTATGAAAGCATAGCTCCTTTAGATACAAGAACAATGTATTATCTCGTTGAAGTTCCGGAAGAAGTAGAGTCTGAAACTTCAGAATTAGAGATTTATCTTATGGGAGAGACATATTACTATTAAAATTTCATAAAAAATAAACACTCGGAGTTTTTGCTCCGAGTGTTTTGTTATGTGCAATTATTTAAGAAGATATTCAACAACATACATTCTGAAAATGTTCCATGCTACTCTTACAATCAGTTCAACATATTCAAGAATAACTGAAAGAACA
>JAZRME010000256.1:0-3291 GCA_045647325.1 Acutalibacteraceae bacterium
ATCCTTTAAAAAAATGCCTCGAATGTAAGAACGATGATAAAAATTTACAACTTACAGCTGATTTATCAATGCTGATGGTTTATTATAAATATATTGACAATGTTAATGATTCAACAGGTGTCAGGAAGTTTTTTTATAAACTTTTATCACCGTATTTTAAAAATTTAAGAAAAAAAGCTGCTAAATATGTTCCTGAAGCTGATGAAATTTTAATGTCTATGCATAATTCACAGTCTGAAATTGAAAATGATTATGACGGTAACATCGATAAAGCGTGTCATCCTTCAGCAGCTGCTCTGGGAAAGCTGATGTCTTTATATAAAACTGAGGAAGACGCTCAGAGTCTTTATCATTTCGGCTATCTTATCGGTCGGTGGGTTTATCTGATTGATGCTCTTGACGACTATGAGGCTGATAAAAAATGCGGTTCATTCAATCCTTTTATTGCAGATGATAATTTTACAACAAAAAGAGCTTTATCATCACTCGACTTGACAGCTGCAAAAGCAACAGAAGTTTTTAGTGAGCTGAAAACATTCAGGTACAAAAAAATAATTCAGAATATTCTTTATGACGGGCTTCATATTTCTGCTATGTCTGTCACGAAAGGAGAAAAATAATGAGAAATCCATATGAGGTTTTAGGTGTAACTTCACAAGCAACTGACGATGAAATTAAAAACGCATACAGAGTCAAAGCTAATGAATATGCAAACAATCCGGATATGATAGATGAGCTTAATCAGGCCTATGACTATATCGTTATGTCAAGAGGTTCTGCTTCAGGCTCCTCATATTCTTATAATTCAGGCGCCGGCAGTGATCTCGGTGATATAAGAGCGAAGCTTAATGCCGGTAGGATTGATGATGCAGAAATGCTCCTTGACGGTATTCCTCATCAACGCAGAAATGCAGAATGGTATTTTCTTAAAGGGGCTATTCATCAGCGAAGAGGTTGGCTTGAAAGTGCAGCTGAATGTTTCAAAAAAGCTCATGAAACAGAGCCGACAGATGCTGAATATAAAAAAGCCTATGATAATGTCACATCTGCCCGCAACGGTGATTTTCGACGTCAGAAAGAGCGTGAGAATGACGGTTGTTGTGAATCTCCTTGCAAAATATGTTCAGGTCTGATTTGTGCCGATTGCTGCTGTGAATGCTGCGGTGGGGATCTTATAAGGTGTTGCTGATGAAAAATTCTTCTAAAACTGCTTTGAGCGGTATGGCTGTTGCTCTCGGAACTGTTATTATGCTGTTAGCTTCAGCTATCCCTACTCTTGAATATGCCATACCCGCATTTGCCGGATTTTTTGTTTTGTTTATTATTATTGAGTTAGATATAGCGTGGGCTGCAGGTGTTTTTGCTGCTACTTCAGTATTGGGTATTTTTATTGTACCGAATAAAGAAGCGGTAGGGATGTATATTGCAATTTTTGGCTTGTATCCGTTAGTTAAGTACTATGTTGATAAAATTAATAAAGTAATCGGTTATATAATTAAAAGTGTTTTCTTTTTTGTTATGGCAATCGGAGTTTATTATGTGATGATTAAAGTCTTTGGCATTGCAGCTGAACTTCTTGAAGACCTGAATAAATTCACTCTTCCGATACTGTTGTTATTTGGTTTAGCCGCTTTTCTGATTTATGATTATGCTATGTCAATGATTGTAGTTAAGTATAGACAAAGACTTCACAGATATGTGGTCAGAATATTTAAAAGAAAATAATGAGCTCCCGTTCAGGGAGCTTTTCTGTCTGAAAAAGCAGAATATGATAAGTGGTTTTTCTCAAAATATTGTGACAACAATTGAATATATTCCTTGACTTAATGCTTGTGTTTGTAGTATAATTTACTGTAATTATAAGGTGGTGTAACTATGGTTTCTAATTCTTCTCCGCTTTCAAAAGAAAATATGGATTTTCTTTTGAACAATATAAAAAAAGTGGATCCTATCAATCCTGATTATTTTAAAAAATACGATGTAAAAAAAGGCTTGAGAAATAATGACGGAACAGGTGTTATGGCCGGTCTTACCCGCATCTGCTCTGTTGACGGATATCATATTCTCGATGGTGAAAAAATTCCCCATGAAGGTCATCTTTTTTATCGTGGTTACGAAATTTGTGATCTTGTTTCAAACGCTCAGAGTGAAAATCGTTTTGGTTTTGAAGAGGTTGTCTGGCTTCTGATTTTTGGTTTTTTACCTACACAGGAGCAACTTGATCTTTTTTCTGAAATTCTTGGTCAATGCCGTGAATTGCCTGAAGATTTCAGCGAAGATATGATTATGAAAGCTCCGTCAAAAGATATTATGAATAAGTTGGCAAGAAGTGTACTTGCTCTTTATTCTTATGACGATAATCCTGATGAAATTTCTCTTGAAAATGTTGTAAGACAGTCAATTGAGCTTATTGCAAGATTACCTGCTGTTATGTCATATTCTTATCAGGTTAAGCGCCGTCATTTTTACGGAAAGAGTATGTATATTCATCCCATCAAGGCGGAACAAAAAGCTGCTGAGTGCATTCTTAACTGCATCCGTTCAGACAGAAAGTTTGCCCGTGAAGAAGCTCTTTTGCTTGATACATGTCTTATGATTCATGCTGAACACGGCGGCGGAAACAACTCAAGCTTTGCCACAAGAGTTCTTACCTCAAGCGGTACTGATACATATTCAGCTATAGCTGCCGGTATCGGTTCTTTGAAAGGTCCTCGTCATGGTGGCGCAAGTCTTAAAGTTCCGGCTATGTTTGATGATATCAAAGCTAACTGCAAAGATTATACAAACGAAGCTGACATTGAAGATTATCTTATTAAAATTATTCAGAAAGAAGCTAACGATCGTTCCGGTCTTATTTACGGTATGGGTCACGCTGTTTATACACTTTCAGATCCACGTGCAGTCATTCTTAAAAAAGAAGCTCGTAAGTTTGCTGAACAGATGGGAATGATGGATGAGTTTTATCTTATTGACGCTGTTGAAAGACTCACTCCTAAAGTGTTTTCAGATGTCAAGGGTATCAACAAGCCTATATGTGCTAATGTTGATCTTTACTCAGGCTTTATTTATAAACTTCTCGGTATTCCTACTGATTTATATGCACCTCTTTTTTCTGTTGCGAGAGTTGCCGGTTGGTGCGCTCACAGAATCGAAGAGATCACTACAAGTAACAAAATTATTCGTCCGGCATATAAAAGTGTTGCTGTTCAGAGTGAGTATATTAAACTTTCTGAAAGAAAAATCAATTCTGACTTAGACAGCAGTTATATTCCTGCTTTTGAAAGAATCAAT
>JAZRME010000257.1:0-1446 GCA_045647325.1 Acutalibacteraceae bacterium
ATTCAAGGGCTGTATAGGAAATTCCGCCTGCCATATTACACGCCCTCCTTTTCTGCACGAGCTACACGCTGTTTGTAATATTTTTCAAGGCTTTCTTTAGCCTGCTGATATTTTGTTTCATCAATTGCGCCGTAATGCCAATGATAGTCATCAGCCATAAAGTCGATACCTTCACCTTTGATTGTGTTAGCAACAATCATAACAGGAGCTTCATCCTGATTAAGAGCGAAGTCAATAGCTTCACAAAGCTCGTTGATGTTGTGACCGTCAACCTCTTTAACTATGAAGCCGAAAGCCTTCCATTTATCAACGAAAGGTTCAAGACCCATAACGTCCTCTGTGCGGCCGTCGATCATACATTTGTTACGGTCAACAAAAGAGATAACATTTGTTGCTTTATAATGGGCGATTGCCATAGCTGCTTCCCAGTTTGAGCCTTCGTCACATTCACCGTCACCGAGAATACAATAAGTTTTATAGTCTTTACCTAAAACTCTTGCTGCAAGAGCAGTACCCAGAGCGATTGAAAGACCGTGACCGAGAGAACCTGTTGAAGCGTCAACACCCACAACCTTGTTTGAGTCAAGGTGAATACCCATTTTTGAGTTGGTGAGGTTAAATGTCTTAAGCTGTTCAGGGTCATTGAATCCCTTGTCAACAAGAACGGGAGCATAAGCGATACCCGAATGACCTTTACTTAAAATGAAACGGTCTCTGTCTTCCCAATTGGGGTCGTCAACTCTGATGTTAAGATATTTGTGATAAAGAACGGTCATCATATCCATAACACTCATACCGCCGCCGATATGGCCGCTGCCTGCCCAATATGTGGTGTCAAGGCAGAGATTACGGAGTTCGTGAGCTTTCTTTTCGAGAGCTAACCATTCTGATTTTGATAATGGCATTGTAGTTCCTCCCTACATAATAATTTATTAAATGAAACCCGATTAAAATGCTTCAGGGTGCATTTTTTTAGTAACTCTGAACGCCTCGTTAGCGATATCAACAGTGCGCTTAATGTCTTCATCAGACACAGCAGCGTTCATAAAGTGATTGTGGTGGCTTGAGATAAAGATACCTCTCTTAACCATTTCAGCTACCCAATCCTGATGAATCATCATTGAGTCATCATTTGCTATTCTGAGATAGAAAAGTGAAGGCTCACCTGAAACAACAAGGTCAAAGCCGTTATTGTCAGCGGCTGATTTAAGGCCGTCAAGAAGCTTGACTGACTTTTCACGAAGAAGCTTGGGAGCATCGATTTTTTTAAGCTTGTTGATGTTTGCAATAGCTGCTGCAAAAGGAACAGCGCTCATCCAATAGCTGCCTGTGTATGAAAGACCGCTGATTGAGCTCTTGAGCCAATCCTTACCGCAAAGAGCTGATACGTTCCAGCCGTTTGCAAGTGCTTTACAGAAGCAGATAAGGTCAGCTTCAAAGCCGTAA
>JAZRME010000258.1:0-2243 GCA_045647325.1 Acutalibacteraceae bacterium
CCTCTTTTATTCCTTTGAAAATTCCGTATCCCAAAGTTCTTCCGGGACCTATGAGAACAAGCTCAGCAAGAGAATTTATGTCAATATCGGCTGAAATCGCCCGATGCTCCATAAGAGCCTTTATTTCAGAAGCAAATACAAAACCTGAATTTGTATCAGAATAAAACAAAGGTTTTACTCCCATTCGGTCACGGGCAAAAAACAGCTCTTTTTTATTTTTTTGCCAAACAGCAAAAGCAAAAATTCCGTTAAACTTATTTACAGCGTATTCACCAAAATGAGCAAAGGCTTTAAGAACAACTTCTGTATCTGAGTGACCTGAAAATATTACTCCTTTTGCTGTAAGTTCAGCTTTTATTTCATTGGTATTATATATTTCGCCATTATAAACAATAACATATTGCTCACCTTTATATTCATAGACCATAGGCTGTTTTCCGTTATCAGGATCAATTACACTTAGCCTTCGGTGAATCAGAACAGCATCTGAAGAATAATATTCACCATTCTGATCGGGCCCTCTGTTTTTTAGTTTTTCAGACATTTTTTTATAATCAGACTTAAGGTTTATCAGATTTTCAGTGAATGACACCTGACCTGCAATTCCACACATAATACCGCCCCCTTGATAATTTATGCAAATGAAGTCTTTTTATACTTCTTTTTTGTAGCGAGACCTCCTCTGATATGCCTCTGCGCCTTATTTTCTTCAAGAATAACACGAACCTTTTCACAAAGCATAGGGTCAATATTCTGCAACCGTTTTGTCACATCTGTATGTACAGTTGATTTTGAAACAGAAAACTCTTTTGCTGCTGATCTTACGGTGGCCTTATTATCAACAATAAACTTGCCAAGCTCAACAGCACGGATATCTACTTCATCACGCAAGCAATCCCCTCCCGAAAGTATATCGGTAATAGATATGCAAAGAAAAAGGTGTTTATTCTAATATAAATCAGCTGTTGAGATTGTTTAATATGCTAATTGACATCACAATTTTTAAATAATATAATTTTAATATAATATGCGATTGGTGGGTGCTGAATGAAAATAATCGAAAAACTAAAAACAACCCCTGTTGGTTGGGAAACTACGTCAAAAGAAAGGAAAAGCTATTATCTTTATTTTGCAGGTCAGAACGCAATATATTTCTTGCTTGTAAATTATCTGACAACTTATCTTATGTTTTTAGGTATCAACCCGATAAAATCAGCTGCAGTAATGTTAGCTGTAAAGATATGGGACGCTGTTAATGATGCCCTTTTCGGAGTTATTTTTGACTCTGTTAAATTTAAAAGCGGCAAAAAATATCTGCCTTGGATTAAGCTGTCAACTGTACTTATCCCTTTGACAACCCTTCTTCTTTTCTGCATCCCTGCAAGTGCAGGTGAAAATATAAAGCTTCTGTGGTTCGCTGCCGGATATATTATCTGGGATACAGCTTACACTCTTTGTGACGTTCCTATTTACGGCGCAATAACAGCAATGACATTGAACATTTCAGAACGAAACTCTATGCTTTCATACAAAAGCATCTGGGCTGGTGTAGGTATTGCTTTCATCACTGTTGCAGGTACCGTTCTTGTCAGTGAGCATGTTGGTGCGAGCTGCGCAATCGTTGCTATTGTTACCGCTTTGTTTGCATTCTTCACAATGATCCCCGTCAACAAAACATTGAATGAACGACATATTCCTGAAGAAGAAGAAGCTTTTACAATTAAAAGGATGTTCAGTTATCTTTTTAAAAACAAATATCTGCTTATTTACTACTTCGGATATTTCTTCTATTCTGCAGCTAATATCAGCAGCGCATTGACTCTTTTTGTTTCATTCTATCTTTTCAACGACTCTTTAATCTCCCTGATTGTTGGCGCATGCGGAACAGTTCCATCTCTTGTATGCTCTTTACTTGTTCCGGGAATGCTCAAAAAAATTGATAAAATGAAGCTTTATAAGATCTCATGTGTTCTTATGGTTGTGTTGAGTGTTGTAATGTGGATTGTTGGTTACGAAAACCTTATTCTTCACATTGTAATCTATGTCCTTCGCTCAATACCGCTTTCAATTATCGGTGTTATTATGTTTATATTCACACCTGACTGCGCTGAATATGGTAAATATAAATCCGGCGTTGAAGCAAAAGGTATTACATTTGCTATTCAGACATTCGTTACAAAAATGGCTTCTGCACTTGCAGGCACACTTGGTATGTTCTTACTCGGTTTCTTTGGTTGGAAAGA